>JAZRAE010000025.1:0-8265 GCA_045634385.1 Eubacteriales bacterium
TGCTCATTTACAAAAGCCTGGATCTTTTCCATTTTATGGCCCTCCTTAATACTACGAACATTCGTGCAGAGCTTGCAGAGGACTGTTCTGAAAATATACCATTGTATGCAAATAGGCATACGCACAGTTGTAGATATTGTACCATAAAGTTTGTGAAAAATCAATAGTTTTCTGAAAAAAACCTAAAAAAATTATTTGCCCTAAAATAATTCCTATTTTATCGAAAAAATAATCGGTATTCGACTTGTATTTTTATTTTAAATATGTTAAAATAGAAAATGAATTAGTGTGCCCGGAGGTGAGTTACCTTTGAAAAAATATGAAAATCTTAATGAAGAGTTCGAAATTACCCCTTCGAACCCAGAGTTTGAAGAGTTTTTCCCCGATGACGGCGTAAATGACTTGGGTGAAGTCTCTGTTAAGGATTCAGATCACGAAAATGCGCAAAACGAATCTTTCGATGAAGATAACATAGACACTAATACAGGCGAAAATCCCAATACATCATTCGGAAACGCTGTGTTTGAACAAGATGATATCAACCTTCCCTCTTTAGCGAAAAATGATGATGTAATTGATAGTGACATTTCTTTAGAGAATATTGTACAAGCCGATAGTGCTGAGGGCACTTCTCTTTCTTCAGACACAGAAGACCTTTTTGAAGAAAACACTCTCTTTGAAGATTCTTCCGAAATCACCGATAACGAGGATTTAGACTCATTTGAAGAATCTATCGACAATATGGAATCCGACGAAACAGAAGACAACTTTGAGGTTGATGAGGATCACTATGAAGCCGATAAAAAAGGTAAGCCAAAAGCTGAAGAGTCCGAGGAAAAAGTAAGAAAGGTCGATTCCCTGTTTGATTTTATAGAACTGTTTGTATTTACTCTTGCAGCAGTATTTATCATAACATCCTTCTTCTTTAGGTATTCGATAGTAGACGGCGGATCTATGAAAAATACACTCAAAGACGATGAAAAGCTCATATTAAGATGCATTTTCTACTCCCCAGAGTGCGGTGATATAGTCGTTGTGCAGGACAAATCCACCTCTCTTAAAGATCCTATTGTAAAAAGAGTCATAGCCGTGGGAGGACAAACAGTCAAATTTACACGTGATGCTGTCTACGTCGACGGCACAATGCTTGACGAGCCGTATGTTTACACCGATGATTACGAAAACCCGTTTGGCGGTGAAGATATATATAGATACTCAGTTTATCCATCCGATGCTCTTTTGCATCTCGTAACCGACAGAGAGAACGGCGTGTTTTATGAAATTAAAGTACCCGAAGGCGAAATATTCGTTATGGGCGATCACAGAAACAATTCAAAAGATTCGCGAGAGATTGGAACACTTCACGAGGATGCCGTGATCGGAAAAGTCGTGCTTCGCTTCTTTCCCTTCAGCGAATTTGGAAAGATAGAGTAAAAATATGTCATCAAATCCTATACAGTGGTTCCCCGGGCATATGGCTAAAACCCGCAGACTTATGCAGGAAAGCCTCCCCCAGGTGGATCTCGTGCTTGAGCTTCTCGATGCGAGAATCCCCTATAGCTCCAAAAACCCGGAAATAGAAAAACTACTTGGTACAAAGCCAAAAATAGCCGTACTGACAAAATCGGCTTTGGCAAATCCCGACGTAACACACGCTTGGGTTGAATACTACAAAAGCGTTGGCACACTCGCCGTGGTCATAGATAATAATACCGGTGCAGGTATCAGTGCGCTCGAGGAAGCCGTAAAGACAGTTATGGCAGACAAGCTCGAGAGATACCAGAACAAGGGTATGTCCGGCAGAAAGCTCAAATCAATGATCGTGGGTATTCCTAACGTTGGAAAATCCTCGCTTATAAACAGACTCGCAGGCGGAAAAAAAGCCAAGGTAGAAAACCGCCCCGGAGTTACCCTGAACAAGCAATGGGTACCGACAGAAATAGGTCTCGATCTACTCGACATGCCCGGAGTTCTTTGGCCTAAGTTTGAGGATGAGAGAGTCGGTCAGAATCTTGCTATGACGGGTGCAATACGCGATCAAATACTCGACATTGAAGAAATTGCTATGTTACTTTGTGGCAGACTTATGGATGTCGCACCAAAGGAATTTATGACAAGATATAAGCTCACAGAGGATGAAGCAGTAGGTCTTGACTGTTATGACCTATTGGAGCTTGTCGGAAGAAAGCGCGGTTTCCTCGTCTCGGGCGGTGAAATAAACCACCAAAGGACTGCAGAAATGCTGCTCGAGGAATTCAGAAGCGCGAAAATAGGAAGAATCTCTCTTGAGAAACCTAACGATTAACACTATTAAGCAAGGACGATATTATGCCAAACTTTGAATATGAGGACAAGCACTACTCCGAGGGATACACCGCTGTATGCGGATGTGACGAAGCAGGCCGAGGACCACTTTGCGGTCCCGTGGTTGCTGCCGCGGTAATTCTCCCTCGCGACATCGAAATAGAGGGACTGAACGACTCGAAAAAGCTCACCGAAAAGAAGCGTGATGCACTCTATGATATAATCATCGAAAAGGCAATTGCCTACGGCATTGCCGAATGTACTCCCGAGGAAATTGACGAGTACAACATACTTAACGCATCTATGCTCGCAATGCGGCGTGCTGTCGAAAAGCTTGCGATAAAGGCTGACTTTGCCCTGATAGACGGAAACTGCTCGCGCGGTTTTACCATCCCAACCGAAACAGTGGTCAAAGGCGATTCAAAGAGCGTATCAATTGCGGCAGCATCCATACTTGCAAAGGTAACACGTGACAGAGGATGTGTGGAGCTTGATAAGCTCTACCCTATGTACGGTATTGCAAAGCATAAAGGATATCCTACAAAGGATCATATGAATGCAGTACGCGAATACGGTATAGCGCCGATATACAGAAAAAGCTTTCTAAAATTCCTTGACAAGGAATAATTATGGAAATACTCAAATTAAAAACTAAAAAAATGCTTCTCGGTAAATACGGCGAGAAAATGGCAAGACGGTATCTTAGGCGTCACGGCTACAGAATTAAAGAAAAGAATTTCATTGCAGACACGAATGAAATAGACATAATAGCCGAGAACAAAGATACACTTGCTTTTATCGAAGTTAAAACGAGAACCTTTGGTTATGAAAATCCAAATGAGCCGCGCCCCGCATCAAGTGTTGATGCAAAAAAGCAACGCGGTATCATCAAGGCCGCAAGATTCTATGCGGCATACAATCCGACGAGAAAAAAGAAGCGCTTTGACATTGTCGAGGTGTATGTAAAACAAAATAATGAGAAATACTCTGTGGCAGAAATAAAGCATTTAATGGGTACATTTAACTTAAATACTGCCTACGTTCCTAACGAAAGGAAATAAAAATGAACTACGTAAGCACAAGAGGACAGGATAAAATAGGAGTAAGCTCGGCTTATGCAATAAAGACCGGCCTTGCAAGTGACAAGGGGCTTTATATGCCTTGTGACATCCCCACTCTCACGCTCGGTGAAATAGAAAAAATGATACATCTTAACTATCCCGAAAGAGCTGCAACGGTACTCTCAAAGTATCTTTTGGACTATTCATACGATGAGATACTTGAGGACTCGAGGAATGCGTATTCGAACAAAAAGTTCTTCGACTTCCCTGCCAAGCTCACCGATATGAAAGACGGTACTTACATGCTCGAGCTATGGCATGGTCCGACCTGTGCATTTAAAGATATGGCTCTGCAGATAATGCCGCGTCTTTTCGTCAGAGCGCTCAAGAAATGCGGTGAGGAAAGACGAGCGCTCATTCTCGTTGCTACGTCGGGTGATACCGGTAAAGCAGCGCTTGAAGGCTATCGTGATGTTGACGGAACGATGGTCAAGGTATTCTATCCAATCTGTGGCGTCAGCCGTGTCCAAAAGCTACAAATGCAGACTCAGGAAGGAAATAATGTTTCGGTAACCGGAATTGTCGGCAATTTTGATGATGCACAAAGCGGAGTTAAGGCAATATTTGCAAACGAGAATTACGCAAAAGAGCTTAACGAATACGGAGTATTCCTATCAAGCGCAAATTCTATAAATTGGGGCAGACTCGTTCCCCAAATCGCATACTATGTATCCGCATATTGCGATATGATAAAGTACGGTGCAATCAATATCGGTGATTCAATCGACGTATGTGTGCCCACCGGTAACTTCGGAAACATATTTGCTTGCTATCTTGCAAAGAAAATGGGACTTCCAATCGGCAAACTCATTTGTGCATCCAACAAAAATGACGTGCTGACCGAATTCTTTGAATCGGGTGTATATAACAAAGACAGAGTCTTCCATACGACCATGTCTCCGTCAATGGATATTCTCATTTCGTCAAATCTCGAAAGATTGCTTTACGTTACCCTCGGTACGGAAAAAACCGCAAAATATATGAATGAGCTTGCAGTAAGCGGAAAATACGCTCTTTCAAATGAAGATTTTGCCAAAATCAGCGAAGACTTTGTTGGCTACAGCACAGATGAAGCAGAAACCGCAAGAACAATCAAATCGGTTTACGAAAACAAAAACTGCCTTATCGACCCACATACCGCAGTAGCCTTATCGGCAACAGAAAGATATATGAATGCCAATAAGGCAGAGAGAAAGATACTCACCGTATCCACGGCATCCCCCTACAAATTTGCGGCGGATGTATACTATTCTCTAACAAGTGTACGCCCCAATGAGGAACTATCAGCATTATCCATGCTTGAATCTCTCACAGGAGTGCCTATCCCCGCTCCGTTACGTGAGCTTAAGGGCAAGGAGGCAAAGCACACATCGGTCATAGAGAGAACCGATATCAAGAATGCGGTAAGCGAGTTTGCCAAGAGTTAATCAACAAACCTTGGGCTTAAAAGTCGCGCAGGAGGTGTTCGCGGAGCAATTTGCCTCGTGAGGTCCTACGCAAATGCAGCCTGCATAGCATTCATTGGCACCATCGTGATAAGCGCAATTTCTTACGTCACACTTTACGCCTTTGATATGCTTTGAGCTATCGTGGCAGCATTCGTTCTTCTGCATTTTTTCGTTCATTCTTCATTCTCTTTTCCGCAGGAGCTTTTCACATTCCTGCAAGGTTATTATAACCGCAAAAAAACATTTTATACATTTCGGAGAAACGTATGTCATTATATGTTATCGCCGACCTTCACCTGTCGACGCTTGACTCCACCAATAAATCAATGGAGGTTTTCGGGCGCAGGTGGGACGGATATATGACGAGGATCAAAAGCAATTGGGAAAGACTCGTCACAGACGAGGATACGGTAGTCATACCCGGCGACGTATCCTGGGCACTCTCACTTGAAGAGGCAGTGTCAGATCTGAAATTCATAGATTCCCTGCCCGGAAAAAAGATACTCGGTAAAGGAAATCACGATTTTTGGTGGTGCACTATGAAAAAGCACCAAGAGCTTTTTGAAAAGCACGGAATTTCAACCATCTCCTTCCTTTTCAATAATGCACATGAAACAGATGAGTATATCATTGCCGGAACGCGCGGATGGTATCACGATGAGGATGCAAAAAACGCGCCTGATAACGCAGACTTTGACAAGCTGGTTAACCGCGAGGCACAGCGACTCAGGATGAGCCTTAATGCCGCACAAAAAATAAAGGAAAGCTCGCCCAACAAGGAAATTATCGTCTTTATGCACTTCCCGCCTTTTTGGTCCGGAAAAGCATCGGAAGGACTTGTTGAGATACTGAAGGAGTTTAATATAAAGCACGTTTATTTCGGACATATCCACGGAGCGTATACAGAGTCTCCCTCGTTCATCTATGAGGATATCGAAATGCATATGATTTCCGCAGATTATATCGAATTTATCCCGAAAATCGTGAAGTTTTAACAAGTTTTCCAAAGTTTTTTGGGTAATATTTCCCAAATCACTTGACAAAGCCTTATAATTGTTGTAAAATAATGTGGTTTGAAAAATAATTATTAAAAAATAAAATAAATGTACTTTTTTCGGAGGAAAAAACAATGAGCCTTATCAATAAGGAACTTACTGAAAAGAACGGCTACGTAATTGAGTTCTCCATCGACAAGGAGACCTATGCGAAGGCTGAGCTTGAAGCTTACAAGAAAAACGTTAAGTCTATGAACGTTCCCGGCTTCAGAAAGGGCAAGGCGCCCATGCACGTAATCAAGACCTTCTACGGCAAGGAGGTATTCTTCGAGGATGCTATCAACGCTTGCATTCCCGATGCATTCGAGGCAGCAATCACAGAGGCAGGCTACGATATTGTAGGCAATCCCAAGTTCGACCTCGTTTCTATGGACGGTGATATCGTTCTCAAGGCTGAGGGCTTTGTTAAGCCTGAGGTTACCATCGAGAACTACAAGGGCATCGAGGTAGAAAAGAAGGTTGTTGAGATCAGCGAGGACGAGATCAACGCTGAGATCGACAAGGCAAGAGACAGAAACGCAAGATTCATTCAGGAATCCGAGTGTGCAGTTGCAGATGGCGATACCGTTACTCTCGACTTTGAGGGCTTTGTTGACGGTGTAGCATTCGAGGGCGGCAAGGGTGAGAACTACGAGCTCAAGATCGGTTCCGGCAGCTTTATCCCCGGCTTTGAGGCGCAGATCGTTGGTCAGAAGATCGGCGAGGACTTCGATGTTAACGTAACCTTCCCCGAGGATTACTCCGCAAAGGATCTCGCAGGCAAGGCAGCTACCTTCAAGTGTACTGTTAAGTCCCTTAAGCAGCTCCCCGAACTTGACGACGAGTTCGTAAAGGACGTTTCCGAATTTGATACAGTTGATGAATATAAGGCTGATCTCAAGTCTAAACTTACCGAGAGAGCCGAGGCTAACGCTGAGAGAGAGGTAGAAAACGCTCTTGCAGAAAAGCTCATGGACCTTCTCGTAGCAGAGATTCCCGAGCCTATGTTTGAGGCAGAGACCGAGAACTATCTCCGTGACTATGACACAAGACTTCGTTCCTCGGGCCTTGATCTCAAGACCTATATGCAGTACACAGGTCTTACCCTTGACGCTATCCGTGAGCAGCTCCGCCCTCAGGCTGAGAAGCAGGTTAAAATCAGACTCGCTCTTGAGAAGATCGCAACTCTTGAGAACCTTGACGCAACCGAGGACGAGATCAACGAGGAGTTCACCAGAATCGGTGCAACCTATGGCGTAGAGGTTGACGAGGTTAAGAAGATGATTGCCGCTGAGGACGTTAAGGCTGACCTTCTCACTTCCAAGGCTATGACTCTTGTTAAGGCTAACGCTGTTATCAAGTAATTAGCATTTATTCTTTAGCAGACTGAGTCCGACCGTTTCGGACAATACGGCCGACAATCCATCTGCAATACGGATTGTCGGCCTTTTATAAAACTATGGCAAGAGGTTGTAAGGACGCTTTGTGCAACGAAAATCTTACTTCTCTCTTGTATAAAAAAATAGGAGGATTTTACAATGGCACTTGTTCCAAACGTAATTGAACAGACACCAAACGGAGAACGTGCGTATGACATATATTCCAGACTCTTATCAGACAGAATAGTAATGCTCACGGATGAGGTTAACGACGTTACCGCATCTTTGGTAGTTGCACAGATGCTCTTCCTTGAAGCACAAGATCCCGACAAGGATATCTACTTCTATATCAACAGCCCCGGAGGATCTGTATCTGCAGGCTTTGCTATTTACGACACTATGAATTACATTAAGTGCGACGTATGTACCATCTGCATGGGTATGGCGGCTTCTATGGGTGCATTCCTTCTCTCCAGCGGTGCAAAGGGCAAGAGAATGGCTCTTCCCAACGCGGAAATTATGATTCACCAGCCTCTTGGAGGTATGCAGGGTCAGGCAACCGATATTAAAATCCACGCTGACAGAATTATCAGAATAAAGGAAAAGCTCAACAAGCTGCTCGCAGAGCAGACCGGCAAGACCCTTAAGGTTATTGAGCGCGATACAGAGCGTGACAACTTTATGAGTGCTGCCGAGGCGTGCGAATACGGTCTTGTTGACAAGGTTATCACCAAAAAGGACGTATAATAATGGACGAAAATAAAAATACGCGCCACTGCTCCTTCTGCGGACGGAGTGAGGAAGAAATCGCGGTGCTTATTCCGGCACGTGACGGCAAAAGCTATATTTGCGACAGCTGTATAAACGTGTGCGCTGACTTCCTTGGCGAGGAGTTTGCGCCGAGCCGTGAGCAATCCGACGAGCTTTCCTTCGACACTCTTCCCCGCCCCAAGGAAATCAAGGCGATGCTTGACGAGTA
>JAZRAE010000026.1:0-21282 GCA_045634385.1 Eubacteriales bacterium
AATTAACATGGGTGGCAGTACTTCCTTCTCGGGAACTATTAAGAACGCTATTGAGTTCACAACCGAAGGGCCTGCAACCGTTAAGGTATGGTGGGTATCGGGCGGAAACGACCGTGCACTTGAGCTTGCAGGCTCTGACGGTACAGTTCTTGAGTCCAGAGAACCCGAGTGCGTAAAGAACTCTCTTTACATCTCCACATTTGAGCTTGCAGAAGCAGGTAAGTATTTCCTTGGTTCTACAGCAGGTAGCAACTACTACTTCAAGGTAGAGGTTACCGTTACCACAGGCGGCGTTGTTGAAAAACCCGGAAGAGCTGATTGGTCCAAGGTAGCCGCTCCCGAGATCGTAAGCGTTGTTGATGAGGGCGACGGTGATATGGTAGTTACCGTTAAGGCTCTTGTTGGCTATGACGGAGCAGACGAGGTTAAGGTTGTAGTGCTTGATGCAGCAGGCAATGAGGTCGCATCCAAGCGCTCCATCGCAGAGAAGGAAGAACATACTCTCACATTCAGCCTTGATGCTTCGGGTGAGTATACCTTCAAGGCAAGCATTACAAGAGAAGGAGAAGAATCTAAGGATGCTGAACGCGCTGTTCTCGCTTCCTTCAAGTATCCTCTCGGCGCACCGGTTATCATTAGCGCAACATCCAAGGGCAACGGCAAGCTTGAGGTTATATTTGCCCATGTTAAGGAAGCTACCGGATATGAGGTTCTTGTAAACGGTGAAGTTAAGGCTTCCGTTGAAACTATGGATATAGTTATGATTGAAGGCCTTACAGTAGGTGAGAATGTAACTGTAAGCGTTAATGCAGTTCGCGGTGATGAAAAGGTTGAATCTGAAAAGAGCGTTACTGTTAAGGTTACCGGAGAGGCTCAGCAGACTTGGGGCTTCACGGCTTACGGTCCTTCCACCAGCCTTTCCGGTAATGGATACGAAGGTTCTGTAAACGAGGATGGCTCTGTTACCGTTTATTCCGAGGGAGGCAAGGGTAAGATTCAGCCCAACTCTCAGGACGGTATAGCGTTCTACTACACAGCAATCCCCACAGAATATAACTTCACACTCCGCGCAACCGTAACGGTTGACAGCTGGAAGATCTCCAATGGCCAGGAAGGCTTCGGCCTTATGGCTACCGACCGTATTGGTACATCCGGTGACGGTTCTGATTTCTGGAACAACTCTTATCTTGTAGGTTCTACAAAGTTTGAGTATCGTTATGAGTCCGATGATGACGGCAATGGTATAGTTTATAACAATCATACCCTGCTTGAATATGCAAGTTTCCCCAAGTATACCATGAAGCTCGGTCTTGGTGTTATCGAGCGTACAGGCGTTAACAAGGATAACCTTGATCTCTTCCAGAAGAATGATACAACAACTATTCAGACACAGTTCAAATCCGATAGCAGAACCTTTGAGTCTGTTTGCGGACAGTACGGTTTCGAGAAGGGAACATACAATATAGTTGGTAATTACGATAGTTCTACAGTACCCGAGGGTACTCTTGAGGATAGATTCCTTAAGACCACCTTCATTCTTGAAATTCAGAAGAACAACACCGGTTACTTCGCTACCTATTATGACACCGAGGGCAATATAATTGCTCAGGAGAAGTTCTACGATCCCGATGCTCTTTCCAAGCTCGACTCCAAGAACGTTTACGTTGGTTTCTTTGCATCCCGTAACGCTCGCGCAACCTTCTCCGATATTACTCTTGATACCGTTCTTCCCAGCGAGGATAAGCCTGCTGAGGAAAGACCTATCACTTACGTTAATCCTACCGTTTCTCTTGCATCTCCCACAGTTACTACGGAGCTTAAATATAACGTAGCGGTTGATACAAACGTTAACGGTACTCTTAAGATAACCCTTAACAATAAGGTTCTTGTAGAAGGTGTTCCCGTTGAAGGACTTGTTCGTTATCTTCTTGAAACAGAGCTTAAATACGGCGAGAATGAGCTTATAGTTACGTTCACACCTGATCCCGATCAGGATCTTGGCGATTACGTTCAGCTTTCAACTACCGAAAATCAGTCCTTCGCTGAAACAATTATCGTTAATAAGGGCTTCTACCACAACAAGGTTGTTTACGTTTCCGCTGACGGTATTCCCAACGGTAACGGAACAAAGGAATATCCTATTGATATTTACACAGCAATAAACAGCGCAATTCCCGGCCAGACCATAGTTATTATGGAAGGCACATACTTGCTTAAGTCTCCTATTAAAATTCAGCGCGAGATGGACGGAACTGCTGAAGAACCTATTAAGATGATAGCTGATCCCGAGGCTAAGACCAGACCCGTGTTCGATTTCCAGAGAGAATGTGCGGGTATAGTACACGCAGGTGACTACTGGTACTTCTACGGATTTGACGTAACCAATACTGCAGATATGCAGAAGGGCTTCCAGGTTTCCGGTAATTACAACACTCTCGATAATATCCACACCTACTTTAATGGTAACACAGGTATTCAGATCAGCCGCCTTTCCTCTAATGATACTGTTGCTGACTGGCCTGCATACAACCTTGTAATTAACTGTACATCTTACTGCAACTTTGATGCAGGCTTTGAGGATGCAGACGGATTCGCAGCTAAGCTTACTATCGGTGAAGGAAACGTCTTCGACGGATGTATCGCTTACAACAACGCAGATGACGGTTGGGATCTTTACGCTAAGGTTGAGACCGGTTCTATTGGTTCAGTAACCATCAAGAACTGTGTAGCTTACGCTAACGGCTTTATTCCCGGTATGGAAGGTAAGGTCGGTAACGGTAACGGCTTCAAGCTCGGTGGATCCAGCCTTACCGGTAAGCACGTGCTTATCAACTGTTATGCATTCTATAACCTTGCAAAGGGTATTGACTCCAACAGCTGTCCCGACATTATAGTTGAAAATTGCATCAGCTACAATAACGGTTCTTACAACTGCGCATTCTACACTAACGTTGGTGATCAGACCGACTTCAAGGCAACCGGTATCATTTCCTTCAAGGATGAAGATCTTGTTAACCACCTTCCTTCCGGCGATCCTGCAAAGGGCGAACAGCTTAAGGGTAAGGGCACTCAGGCATCTGGTAAAACCGACGAGGGCGACTATATCAATAATACCACCTACTACTGGGACGGTACAAAGTGTGCTAACGCTTCCGGCACTACTCTCACTGCTGATATATTCAAGAGCCTTGTATTTACCGAGATTACCAGAAATGCAGATGGTACGATCAATATGAACGGTTTCCTTGAGCTTACCGATCTTGCTCCTGAAAATGCAGGTGCAAGACCCGCAGGAACTCCTTCCGAAGACAACTCCACTCTTCCCGAGGGTGACAAGCACGTATTCAGCGAGGCTTGGGTAACTCTCGATAACCAGTATCACTGGCACGAGTGTGAGTGCGGATTCACTACAGATCTCGGTGCACATACTTTCGAGTACGTTATCGATAAAGAGCCTACTCCTACCAGCTCCGGTTGGAAGCATAAAGAGTGTACCGTTTGCGGCAAGAAGGGTCCCAAGATTGAGATATACTACATCGAGATAGCTCCTACACCCGATCCTGAACCTGAGCATACTTGCGAAAGCGTATGTCCTGAGTGCGGAAAGTGTACAGATGCAGCTTGCACAGAGACAGCTTGCACAGAAAAGTGTGAGGGTCATGAGGCTGTTGAGACTCCTGCTCCTGCTACTTGGTGGGAACAGATACTCGCAATAATTCAGAAGCTCTTTGCTGAAATTATCGATAAGATCAAAGGTCTTGTCGGTTAAAACAAAATTTGCTTCGACACGCTTGTGTTGATGTAATAAAAAACGAGCGGTTGTTCTTGCCAAAGCGGGACAACCGCTTTTATATTACTAAAAAGCGATATCCTTCTCATTGATCCTCCGGTGAGAAAGGTCGGATATTCGTTTGAATAAGAATAAGGCTATCTCAAGCTTTGCGACTTGAGATAGCCTTGTTTTTTATGTTGCGATTTTACTTTGCTTTTAAATGCTTTTATAGTAAATATCAATTTACATTTATTGAATAAATCAGTACTTTTTAATGCCGAAAAGCTTTTGGAAAAATTCAATGATAGCTTTCAAAATACGCTCAAAAAATCCGAGCTTTTCTTCGGAATCATTGATGTTTTCATCGCTATCGTCGCTGGGAAGGTCACCTGTTTCATTATCGTTTGGATGTTTATTATTTTCGTCATTATCCGGCTGATCTTCATTTTCGTTATCATCAGGAGTATCGACCGATTCCGACTCGCCGCAAGTTTTACAGATGCCATCCTCGTAGCTGTGAGCGAGAGGCTCAACTTCCTCGATATAGGTGTCACCGCATTTGCAAACGTAGGACAAAAGTCCCAATTTTGTGCAGGTGGGATTGATTGCAGTCTTGAGAGTGTGCTTGTGACCGAGAGGCTCAATAGCTTCTTCGTAACTGTCACCGCATTCACAGGTGTAGTTGTAAGATCCTGCTTCAGTACAAGTCGCTTCTATCATTTCACAGTCATACCTATGACCGATAGGATTGATATCCTCTGTGTAGCTCTCACCGCAATCGCAAGTGTAGGTGCGAAGTCCGGCCTCTGTACAAGTTGCGTCGTTTATCTCGCAGTTGTAGCTGTGACCGAGAGGCTCAACTTCCTCCGTGTAGCTCTCACCGCAATTGCAGGTGTAGATGCGAAGGCCCGACTCTGTACAGGTGGAGTCGAGTATATCTTCATAGAGGTAGCTGTGAGTATGTTCTACAACTGTAGGAACAAACGCCATATAGAAGAGATTGATCGAATCGTCTTTTGTGATCGAGTGCGATCCTGCACCAAGTGAAATCTCAAGTATCTGAGAGGTGGGGATGTCATAGGACGTACCGTTTACCTTGATTGCTTTTCCCGCTGCGTTGGTGCTGCCGCCGAAAACAAGCACGATTATTCCGCTTTTTGCGGCATTAAAGGAAATGTTGGTAGAGGATTCGATCTTCAGACAGGTCGTAAGAGTTTCGTTGTTAAAGGTTACGCTTCCTTTAGAAGTAGAGGTGTTGCCCGAAATAGAGAAGAATCCTTCGGGATCTGTTTTCCCATCCTTGGTAAAACTGTGTGTTTCAGAATTTTCGGTGATAATTGTGCCGTCGGTAACCGTGCCACCTGAGCCTTCATTACCGCTTGATCCGGTGTTGTCACCGCTACCCGTGTTATCTTCTGAGCCGTTATTATCGCCGCTTGGAGGTGTGGGAATGGGGTTGGGAGCGGCATTTGGATCGACTGCGGTGATGGTAAGAGCAGAGATTTTCGCCTCCTTATATTTTCCGCTGCCTACGTCAAAGGTATCGGACTGGAGGAAGTAATATCCCGACGGAAGGTTTTCCACAGTTCCGCTTCCAACTAACAGACATTGTCCGATTTCATCGCAAAGTACTACGTTGTTA
The DNA here is from genome assembly GCA_045634385.1 of Eubacteriales bacterium. Taxonomy (GTDB): domain Bacteria; phylum Bacillota; class Clostridia; order Oscillospirales; family CAG-272; genus UBA1740. The sequence goes on from JAZRAE010000026.1 coordinate 5,415, forward strand.
GCACTGTCTGCGTACTGTGTGACGGTTATATTAACCGCTGTATCGACGTAGAACACAATGTTACAATCTGTTGAACTTGATCCAAGACCAATATAATTTGCATTGAACTTTGATGCGTTGAAAACGATATTGTCATACGTTCCGGAGGTGGGAACGGTTGTTTTATTAATCGATTTTGTGTAATCGAGAACCACCGCAGCTGTTGGATATTGATTTGTAGGAATAACGGACGTATTAACGCTATCGGGGGTCAGTATCTTATCCTTCTGTGCGCCGGCATATGCCATAACCACAGCCTTCATCTCCGAGATGCTTTCCTGGATTATGTAGTCGCCCGAAGGAATATAGCTTATGGCAGAATTTGTGTCAAAGTTTTTAAATTTGTTGCTTGATGAAACTTGAACTGATCTGTCATTGACGACAGTAGCATCGTTGTCACCGGTACAGCTTGTGAAAGAATCGTTATAGCTCTTCACCGCGCCCGAATCTACTTTGACGGGATTTTTGCTCTTATAGAACATATTATATTCCGAGAAAATATAGGCATTTGCTCTCGGATTCATACAATACGACACCTGGCCCTCGAATATGTTGTTGTACATATGTATATTCGCCTGACGTGCGAGAGGACCGCGCGATTCACAATCCTCCCAGTAATTATGATGATATGTCATATGATATTGCAAGGAGTCGTCAGACGAACCGACAAGATTCGTTTTGTGATATCCGATATAGTGACAATATGAATTAGTGAAATACTGACCGCGCTTGAAGTCGCAGGCACCGTCACCTCCGGACTTATCGCTTTCTGCAGGCTTTGCGATAGTGGGAGCGTAGAAAGTACAGTTATGTATCCAACAACGCTCAACCGGTGCGGTAAGAGTAGAGTTTTCCTGCTGACCTTCCATACCGACGCAATCCTCGGGAACGTTCTTGAAAGTAATGTTTCTAACCTCAAAGCTTTTGCCAAATCCGTTTAAGTAATTATCTGTTTGGCAGATAAAGTGAAGTCCCCAACCGTTCATCATAGCATCACTGCCGATTCCCTCGATAGTAATATCACGAGCACCGCTCATTCTTGCCATAAAGCCGTTATCTCCCACGCTTCCGCCGTAATCTACGGAATTATAAGCGGTAAGGCCTGCGGGAGCTGTAACGTTACCGATAATGCGGACAACGAGGGGCGTGCCGTCGTTGGCAAGCTTTTTCAATATGTCGGAGTTAGTATTGGGTGTACCGCCTTTGGAATTACGTCCGTTTCCGACATCTTTGCCTACCGTGTTAAGAATATTGCCGATACCGGTGACCGTTGTACCGTCCTTTGAGGTCACGGATACGGTGTTTTTATTTTCTTCGGTAACATAAATTACGATAGCACCATCCTTTAAGGTACCGTCGTCGTTATACGCTCCGACACCTTCGGAGTAGTTAAAATGAGCGTAACCCGAGCGATCATATGCTGATACGGTGAGAGTGCTCGTGATAAGAGCAGCCTCGGTATTTTCAACGCCGTCAATAACAGGGATGATCTTTATCTGATAATCTCCCGCCTTAAGTCCAACCGCATCAACTCGATAATAGTTGGTATATTTACGGATCAAAGCGCTGTCGATCTCTAACCAATTTGTCCCGTCGGATATGTATGCGTTATAACTATTCGCACCATTTATCGGTACCCATTCCGCATAGGCGGATTCAAACCAACCGTTAGCATCAGTAATTCCGAAGCCACTTGATTGTGAGGCGCCGGCAGGTATAAACGAAAGTGCAGAGAATAGTAGAGTTAACCCTAAAATTACGGATAAAATTTTTGTCCTTAAAGGTAACATTTTTGTTCTCCTTAATTGTATTTTCTTTTTTAAAAAACCAACCTAATGAAATTCCAATACCATTATATCACATGAGCGGAAAATAGTCAATATAGTTACATATACAATCAATTTGTATTAGTAAATAACCCGATTGATTGTTATTTAGGTATAACGAGTTGATCAGATTTTACAGTTCAATGAAAAAAAGAAAGAACAGGCGACTGATTGATGCAAAACAAGGAAATGGTGAATCGTGCTTGTACATCAAAGTTGCAATGTTCTCTCTTTTTGGTTTCCGTATTTGTTTTAGAGCTTAACCTTCTATCGGAAAAATAAAGCTTGGTGAAAATATTCCGGAATTGAGTGCGGGCATTACAGACTCATTCATCATAATATCTATTTCGCTGTCACTCATATTTTCGAATATCGCACGCAGACCGAGGAAATTTGATATTCCCATCAGCATATATGCTACAGTTTTGACATCGTTGTTTGATAGGTCCTCTCCGTCATTCAGCAGAGCCTTCGTGTAACTTTTAGCGAAGGATTCGTAGTAGTCTTTAAAAAGCTTTAGGTCAACTGACAGACTTCCCCATATGATATTATAAATCGTTGGGTTTTTAAGCGCGTATTTGATAAAGCACTTAATTCCTTCTCTCTCTTTCTCGTACCTCGTTTTGCAGTTCTTGATCGCGTCATGAAGACGGGTCTTGATCTCCTTTGAGTACGAGTCCATCATATATCTATATATATCCGTCTTCGTTTCGAAGTATATGTAAAATGTTCCGACGGCGGTTCCGGCACTCTTGCATATGTCGGCTATAGACGTCTGATAGAAGCCTTTTGTAGTGAACAGCTCCTCTGCCGCTGTGATAAGCTTGTTCATTTTTATTTGGCCAAGCTTGGTTTTGGGTTGATTTACGCCTTTAACGGCAACAAAATTTTCACTCATATTAAATGCCCCTAACATAGAAATCAATAACAGTATAACATTTTTTTCTTCCTTATTCAACGTTTTTTAGATTTTTTGGTGAAAAATACTAAAAAAATAATATTTTTTTGTATGTGGTTGTGCAATTATTTTTCAAAAATATCCTATATATATTGACAATAGATTAAAAAGGTATTATAATAGAAGTAGAAAAATATGAACATTATTCATATTTCAAAAAACGGAGGTATAAATAAATGACATTTGAAGAACTTAAAGTAGGCCAAAAAGCGTCTGTACAGAAGACGTTTACCGCTGCGGACGTTACCGCATTTGCAGGCATCAGCCTTGACGTGAATCCCATTCACATGAGTGATAAGTACGCTGAAGGAACTGTTTTTGGTAAGAGAATTGTACACGGTATTCTTACGTCCGGACTTATTTCTGCAGTACTTGCCAATAAGCTCCCCGGCCCCGGAACGATCTATCTCGGACAGGAGCTTCGTTTCACTGCTCCCGTATTTCTTGGTGATGACATCACCGCAGAAGTAGAGATTGCGGAGATTCGTGAGGACAAAAAGATAATTAAGCTCAACACCACTTGCTACAATCAGGACGGCAAGGCGGTTATTACCGGTGTTGCGACCGTAAAATTCAACGGCTAATCCAAATAGGAGGAATTATGGCAGATTATAAGTCTATTCTGTTTGCTGACATGATAAAGGATTTTGCTGAAAACGAAGTAAAGCCTCTTGCTCAGCAGGTTGATGAGGAGGAGAAATTCCCCCTTGAAACAGTAGAAAAAATGGCTAAGCTCGGCCTTATGGGTATCATCGTTCCCAAGGAGTACGGCGGAGCAGGCGGAAACTATCCTATGTACATAAGTGCGGTTGAGGAGCTTTCCAAGCATTGCGGTACTACCGGTGTTATTCTTTCCGCTCACACTTCACTTTGTGTAGCTCCCATTCTCGAGTATGGTACAGAGGATCAGAAAAAGAAGTATCTCCCTGACCTTGCATCCGGTAAGAAGATTGGTGCGTTTGCTCTTACCGAGCCCAACGCGGGTACTGACGCATCCAACCAGCAGACTGTTGCGGTTGAAAAGGATGATCACTATCTTCTTAATGGAAATAAGATATTCATTACCAACGCAGGCTACGCTTCAACTTACATCGTTATTGCGGTAACAGGAAAAGGTCCTAAGGGCCCCGAGATGTCTGCGTTCATCGTAGAATCCGGATTTGAGGGCTTCTCTGTAGGTAAGAAGGAAAAGAAGATGGGTATCCGCGGTTCATCCACATGTGAGCTTATCTTTGAGAACGTAAAGCTTCCCAAGGAGAATCTTCTCGGTAAGCGCGGTGACGGCTTCAAGATCGCTATGAAGACACTTGACGGTGGCCGTATCGGTATCGCCGCACAGGCTCTCGGTCTTGCAGAGGGCGCGCTTGACGCTACCGTTGCTTACGTTAAGTCGAGAAAGCAGTTCGGAAGAAGCATTGCTCAGTTCCAGAACACTCAGTTTGTTCTCGCAGATCTTGCAACCAAGATCGCAGCCGCTAAGTGCCTTGTTGAGGTTGCTACCAATGCAAAGCAGAATAAACTCCCCACAATCTCTGTAAATGCTGCTCAGGCAAAGCTCTTTGCTGCAGAGACTGCAATGGAAGTTACCACCAAGTGTGTACAGCTTCACGGCGGTTACGGTTATACCCGTGAGTATCCCGTAGAGAGAATGATGCGCGATGCTAAGATCACTGAAATCTATGAGGGAACGAGCGAGGTTCAGAGAATGGTTATCTCCGGTGCTCTTCTTAAGAAGTGAGGTTAATGAAATGAAGATTATTGTATGTATAAAGCAGGTTCCTAACACGACCGAAATTAAGATTGATCCCATCACCAATACTTTGAAGCGTGACGGAGTTCCCAGCATAATCAACCCCGATGACAAGACTGCTATCGAGGCGGCACTTCAGCTCAAGGAAAAGCACGGTGCTACCGTAACGGTTCTTACAATGGGTCCCGCACAGGCAGAGAAGGCTTTAAGAGAAGCTCTTGCTATGGGTGCTGATGAGGCGTTCCTCATTACCGACAGAGCGTTTGCGGGAAGTGATACTCTTGCAACATCTACCATTATTGCCGCTGCAGTTAAGAAGCTCGGTGCAGACGTTGTGTTCTGCGGACGCCAGGCTATTGACGGTGATACAGCACAGGTTGGACCTCAGATCGCAGAGCATCTCGGCATTCCTCAGATTACATATGCCGCTGCTATCAGCTATGATGCAGAGCGCGACCTTCTCAGTGTTAAGCGTCAGTTTGAGGACAGATACCAGACACTTGAGGTAAAGGGCACTTGTCTTGTTACCGTTCTTTCCACTCTTGATAAGCCCAGATATATGAACGTATGGGATATGGTGGCACAGGATGAAAAGGAAATAGGTATTATTACTTATAAAGATCTTGAGGATAGCCTCGATCTTGCGGATATCGGTCTTAAGGGCTCTCCCACAAAGGTTAAGTCCACCGCAACCAAGCAGTTTGATAAGACTATCGAGACTCTCGAGCTTGATCCCGAGACCGCAGCTAAGACTATTGTTGACGCACTCAAGTCGCGTCATTTGATTTAAGGAGGTGCAAAGTAATGGCTAAGAATATTTGGGTATTCTGCGAGCAGCGCGACGGCGAAATACAGAACGTTGCTCTTGAGCTTATCGGCGTAGCGCGTGAGCTTGCCGAGAAGACCGGAGAGAAGGTTTGCGCAGCACTCCTTGGACACAATATAACAGATAAGGCAAAGGATCTTGTAGCTCACGGAGCAGACGAGGTTCACGTAGTAGACGACGAAAGACTCGATAAATTTGTTACAGAGCAGTACACTCAGGCAATTACCGAGATTTCGAGAAAGTATGAGCCTTCTGTAATTCTCTTTGGTGCGACCAGCATTGGCCGTGACCTTGCTCCCAGACTGTCCGCAAGACTTAAGACAGGTCTTACTGCGGACTGTACAAAGCTTGAGATGGACGAGGAGGGCAACCTCTTTATGACTCGTCCCGCATTCGGTGGCAACCTCTTTGCAACCATCATCTGTCCTGATCACCGTCCTCAGATGTCTACCGTACGTCCCGGCGTTATGAAGAAGCTTGAGAGAGATGACACAAGAGAGGGAGAGATCGTAGTAGAGAAGGTAAGCTTTGATGACAGCAAGTTTGTAGTTACCGTAGTTGAAGAGGTTAAGGCTATTCAGTGTGCTACCAACATTGAGGAAGCAAAGCTTCTCGTTTCTTGCGGTAGAGGTGTTAAGAATATTGATCCTGCTTACAAGCTCGCTGAAAAGCTTGGCGGTACGGTTTCGGCTTCCAGAGCACTTGTTGATGCAGGTGTTATAGATCATTGCAGTCAGGTAGGACAGACCGGTAAGACAGTTCGTCCTCAGGCATATCTCGCATTCGGTATCAGTGGAGCTATTCAGCACCTTGCAGGTATGGAAGAGTCTGAATACATCGTTGCTGTAAATACCGATAAAAACGCTCCTATCTTTAAGGTTGCAAATCTCGGTATTGTTTCGGATGCAGCAGCTGTAATGAAGAACATTGAAAAGTTGATATAATAAAAAGCAAACTTTATTTTACAAATAAATACGTAAAGGAGAAAAATATGAGCAAGGTGTATCTTATTAGTGCAAAGCGTAGCGCAATAGGCAGTATGCTCGGATCTCTCAAAGAGATGACTCCCGGAGAACTCGGAGCGAAGGTGCTTTCCGCTACACTCTCAGCGGGTGGAGTTAACCCCGAGTGGCTCGATGAGGTGATCGTTGGCAATGTGCTTCCCGCAGGCGCAAAGCAGGGCCCCGGCAGACAGGTGGCTATTGGTGCAGGAGTACCCGTTGAAATTCCCGCATATTCATTAAATATGGTATGTGGAAGCGGAATGAAGGCGGTAATGAACGCCGTTCTCTCTATCAAGGCCGGAGCCTCTTCTCTCGTAGCCGCAGGCGGCACAGAGGTGATGAGTGGTGCCCCCTTCCTTGTACCCGGCAAAACTCGTTGGGGTGCAAAGATGGGAGATATGAAGATGATAGACCATATGATATTCGACTCTCTTACAGATGCCTATAGCGGATTGCATATGGGTATCACAGCAGAAAATATAGTAGAAAGATACGGACTTACCCGTGAGGCTCAGGATGAGTTTGCAATCAACTCTCAGAAAAAGGCGATTGCAGCACAGGATGCAGGTAAGTTCAAGGATGAAATAGTACCGATTACGGTGAAGCAGGGCAGAAAGGAATTCATCTTTGAGGCGGACGAGTATATTAATCGCACAACCTCTCTTGAGAAGCTTTCCACTCTCCGTCCCGCATTCAAGCCCGATGGCAGCGTTACCGCAGGAAACGCATCCGGAATCAACGATGGCGCAAGCTTCGTGGTTCTTGCAAGCGAGGAAGCTGTAAAGAAGTATAACCTCACTCCTTTGGCAGAGGTTGTAGGCATCGGACAGGGCGGTGTAGAGCCCGACGTTATGGGACTTGGTCCTGTTCCCGCAGTAAGAAATGCGCTGAAGAACGCAGATATGAAGCTCTCTGACATCGAGCTTCTTGAGCTTAACGAGGCATTTGCAGCTCAGTCGCTCGGAGTTGTTAAGCTTCTCTCTGAGGAACACGGTGAGAGCGAAGAAGCTATCCTTTCCCGTTGTAACGTAAACGGCGGAGCAATAGCTCTCGGACATCCCGTAGGCGCAAGCGGAAACAGAATTATTGTAACTCTTCTTCACGAGCTTAAGAGAAGCGGAAAGACTTACGGTCTTGCATCTCTTTGTATCGGTGGCGGTATGGGTACCGCAGTTATTCTCAAAAATATTAAATAATGGAGGTTAATATGAGATTACAGGATAAGGTAGCAATTATTACAGGCGGCGCAAAGGGACTTGGCGGTGAGATGGCACAGACCTTCGCAAAGGAAGGTGCAAAGGTTATCGCAGTTGATATGGCACCCCTTACCTACGAGTGTGAGAATGTAGAGTTCTATCAGCTCAACGTAACAGACGGTGAAGCGTGCCGTGCCCTCTTTGAGTATGCAAAGGAAAAGTACGGTAGAATCGATATTCTCGTAAACAACGCAGGTATTACCCGTGATGCAATGACCAGAAAGATGACAGATGATCAGTGGGATATCGTAATCGATATCAACCTTAAGGGCGTATTCAATCTCACTCGCTACGTTGGTCCTCATATGGAAGAGATGGGTGGCGGAAGCATTATTAACATTTCCTCCGTTGTTGGCGAGTATGGCAATATCGGTCAGGCTAACTACGCAGCATCCAAGGCAGGCGTTCTCGGCCTTACAAAGACCTGGGCTAAGGAGTTTGCAAGAAAGGGCGTTCCCGTAAGAGTTAATGCAATCGCTCCCGGTTACATTATGACTGATATGATGAAGACTGTTCCCGAGGATCTTCTTAAGAAGTTTGCAGGACTCACAATGCTTGGCAGACTCGGCCAGCCCGAGGAGATCGCAAAGGCGGCTCTCTTCCTTGCAAGTGATGATTCCTCTTATGTAACAGGACACACACTCTCTGTAAACGGCGGAATGCGTCTGTAATATAAAAATCAATAAAAACAACTGAATTGCAAACTTTTGTTTGCTAAAGAAAGGAATAATACTATGGTAAACGTAGGTATAGTTGGCATTGGCACATATCTTCCTGAAAAAGTTATGACCGCCAAGGAAATTTCCGATGCTACCGGCGGCGTATGGAGCGAGGATGCTGTAAGAGCTAAACTTGGTATTAATAAGAAGTTCGTACCTTCCTCCGAGCCTTGCGACGGTACTCAGGAGATGGGTGCTCTCGCAGCTCTTAAGTGCCTTGAGAACACCGGAGTTGATCCTCTTGAGATCGACGTAATACTTTGCATCACCGAGGAGTGGAAGGAATATCCTCTTACTACCTCTGCTTGCTACGTTCAGGATAGAATCGGCGCAAAGAACGCATGGGGCATTGATGTTCAGAATCGTTGTTGTACTTGTGTTTCGGCTATGAAGCTTGCAAAGGATATGCTTATAGCCGACGATGAGATCAACACCGTTCTCGTTTGCGGCGGTTATCGCAACTGCGACTTCATCGATTACACCGACAGCGGCGTATCCTTCATGTTCAACCTCGGCGCAGGCGGCGGCGCAATTCTTCTTAAGAAAAACTACAACAAGAATCTTCTTCTCGGTACACATCTTATGTCCGACGGTTCTGTTGTTCACACTTGTGGATCTAAGGTGGGCGGTATCAACGAGCCCGTAACTCCCGAGAACTACAAGGAGTTCGGTATGCTTCGTCTTATGGATTCTCCCAAGATGAAGGGCCTTCTCAACACGGTTTCGATGCCTAACTGGTATCACTGTATCGACGAGGCACTCCGTAAGTCCGGTATGACTCGCTCCGATATTGATTACCTCGATATTCTTCACATCAAGCGTTCCGGTCACAAGGCAATGCTTGCAGATCTCGGCCTTACCGAGGATCAGTCCATTTACCTTGAGGATTACGGACACATCGGTCAGATCGACCAGATCCTTTCTCTTGAGCTTGCTCTTAAGGAAGGAAAGGTTAAGGATGGCAGCACCGTGTGTATGATTGCTGCAGGTATCGGATATACCTGGGCTGCCAACATTATTAAATGGGGTTAATATATGGCATATTTATTTAACACATTACTTGGATCAATTCCGGCTATGTGTGTTACCGCTCTCGTTACTCTTGCGATAACGATGATATTCAAGACTTCGTATACCACTAACTTTGCTCAGGGTGTTATTTCCGCATTCGGTGCATATGTTGTGGCAAGCTCGATGATAACCAAGGGTCACTCCATTTGGTTGGCTTTACCTATCGGTATTGTAGTTTCTGCTTTTATCGCGGTTCTTATCGACGTTGGTATTTTCCGTCGAGGCAGATATGTAAACGCTCTTGGTAAGCAGATAATTACGATGGGTCTAATCTCTATCGTTGTCGGTGCTATTCCGCTTATATTCAAGATTTCAAATCCTTCTATTCCTAAATTTATAGAGGGAAATGTGAATTTTGAAGTTTCGGGAGATAACGTAACAGTAACGAAAAACGCACTTTTGTGTATGGTAATCAGCATAGTTGTTATTGTGACGGTATTCGTTCTTCTCAGATTCAGTAAGTGGGGACTCGCTGTTAGAGCTACCGCTTCAAATGAGTACGTTGCCGGTATGCTTGGCATAAACACTCACGTTGTCACGGCTATATCCTGGGGTCTTGCCGGCGGTATCGGAGCACTCGCGGCTACTATCAATGCTTCAACCGGTGCTGCGATGAACGTATATTATATGACAAACTATCAGGTGTTTGCGTTCCTTGCGGGAATACTTGGCGGCTTTGGTACTTTCTACGGTCCTGTAATTGCCGCGCTTATGATTCCTCTTGCTAACAACTTGATACAGTATTTCGTTAACACTATCGGAAAACCCGAGCTTACAGGATGGTCAATGGTATTCGTATATTCGATTGCTCTTGTGGTCATCTTCTTCAGACCTCAGGGTATATTCGGTAAAAAAATAGCAAGGAAGGTGTAATCTTATGAATAAGTTTTTAGAGAAAAGATATGCACTCCTTGGAAAAACGGGAGAAAAGAGCAATGAATTTACAGACAAGGTGCGCGGATTTTTCGCTAACCCTGTTTGCCACTTTGTACTCTTCTTGTTCGCTATATGGACCGTCGGTGATCTGTCGGTGACTAAGGTCCTTCCGTATTCCTTCCAGTCCGCATTTGCAATTACCTTTGCTTATTCCATAGCATCTATCGGCTTCTGCCTGCTTATGGGATATTCCGGTCTTGCTTCCCTCGGTACGGGTGGATTTATCGGTATAGGAACATACTCGGTTTACTACATCATCCACCAGTCGGGTATGCGCTTTTGGGTAGCGGTTTTCGTTGCCCTTGTGGTAGCTGCTCTGATCGGTGTTATAGTCGGTTTCATTTCACTTAGAATAGAGGGTATTTACCTCGTTATTCTTACACTCGGTCTTTCGGAGATACTCCGAAATCTCTATATGGTAGTTGAGGATAGAATAAGAGTTTCCAACTTCACACTTGCCGGATTGGAGATAAAAAGACAGCACTCGATATTTATCGTAGGCTTTGCACTTGTCGTGGTTATGATAATGACGCACAATATTATCAATAGCCCTACGGGACGTGCAATGCTTGCAATGAAGAACTCTACTGCAGCATCTCAGGCGATGGGTATCAGCCTTCTTAAGTACAGACTTATGGCGTTTGTCATCTGTACTATGTACGCGGCTCTCTCCGGTGTTATGCTTATGATAACTGTTCGCTCTGCGATGGCGAGTGACGGAACGGGCTTCTATGCTCTTATTACCTCTCTCAATATTTTGGCGGCAGTAATTATCGGCGGATATAAGTCTATCTGGGGATCTGTGTTTGGTACCTTCGTAATGTACGGAATGCAGACGGTAGTTCTTAACCGTATAGAGTTCCTTCAGAAAAATCCCGTAATCATTACATTCGTTTCGGGAATTCTTGTAATCCTTGTGGTTATGTTCTATCCCGGCGGACTTGCTCAGCTCTTACTTGAGCTTAAAGTAAAGGTAAAGAAACTTCGTACTAAGGTAAAGGAGGCTTATTATGGCAAAGATCTTGGATAAGCTTCTTCCTGCTACTGCGGCACGTGCCGTAAAGCTTCGTCAGAGCTACGATTGGGTAAAGACGGAGCAGGACGCACTCGTCGAAAAGTACGAAGAGAAAAAGCAGAAAAAGATAAATAAGTTTATCTACAAATCAAACAAAAAGCTCTCATCTGCCGCTTATCTTGCTTGTAACAAAGAGGAGTATATAGACTCTATTGTTGAAAATAAGCTTCAGAAATATGATGTGAAAGCATATCTTTCGCACAGAGCAACAAATCACGGCACTGCAAGATCAATATTCCGCGCTATAAAGGCGGGAGAAGACTTTACAGTTCAACTTGATAATCTCAAGGCCAAGGATGACGCACTCAAATCAAAGAGAGAGGCATACAAGGAAAAGCTTTCTTTGATGAAAGAGTCCTTCCTTGCAAAAAATCCCGTATCTGATTCATCGGAGTACAAGAAGCTTTCCGCAGAGCTTGAAGCTGAGTACAACGAGTATACAAAGCAACTCGACGACTCTTATTCAAGACTTGAAGGTGCGGAGCGTGCTAAATTACAGAAGAAGCTTGACTCTCTTTCCGAGAGTATAGAGTACGTAAGAAATGCACAGAAGATAAAGCACGAGCTTCCCTCTGACGTACTTCTGTCCGTGAAGGGACTTAAGATGTACTTCGGCGGTCTTAAGGCTGTTGATGATCTGACCTTTGACGTAAAGAAGGGAGAGATATTCGGTCTTATCGGCCCTAACGGTGCGGGTAAAACCACGGTATTCAACTGTATTACTCGATTCTATGACGCTACAGGCGGAGATATATACTTTGAAAATAAGTATGGCGAGGTTGTTGACCTTCGCAAATTCAAGGTGCACGACGTTATTCTTCAGGGTATAGGACGTACCTTCCAGAATATTGAGTTGGTTAAGGAAATATCCGTTCTTGAGAACCTTTTGGTTGCGAGCACGAGATCCTACCGCTCGGGATTCTTTACACACGCACTTGGTCTTCCTTTGCTTAAGAAGGAAGAAAAGCTCCTTAAGAATAAGGCTATGAAGATACTCAAATTTATGGGTATTGAGTCATATGCAAACTGGCTTGCCTTTGGACTTCCTTACGGAATTCTCAAGAAGGTTGAGATTGCAAGAGCTCTTATGGCTGATGCAAAGCTCATAATTATGGATGAGCCTGCAGCAGGTCTTAACGACTCGGAAACAGCGGAGCTTACCGAAACCATACGTAAGATCCGTGATGAATTTAATGTAACGATCCTTCTCGTTGAGCACGATATGGGACTCGTTATGAGCGTATGCGATACAGTATGCGCAATCTCCTTCGGTCAGATGCTTGCAATAGGTACTACCGAGGAAATACAGCAAAACAAGGCCGTTCAAGAGGCTTATCTCGGTGTAGAGGAGGACGAAGAAAATGAGTGAACTTCTTAAAGTAACCGATCTAAAGCTAAACTACGGACCTATAGCAGCACTTAAGGGAGTGGATATAACCGTTCCCAAAGGCAATATAGTGGCTATTCTCGGAGCTAACGGAGCAGGAAAGACCTCGCTTCTTAAGGTTGTTTCCGGACTTTTGAAACCTGCGTCGGGACAAATTGTTTTTGACGGTGTGAACATAGGCGGCAAGCCTGCACATAAGGTGGCAAAGCAGGGAATAATGCAGTCTCCCGAGGGAAGATTTGTACTTGTAGGTCTCACGGTTGAGGAAAATCTCCGTGTCGGCGCGTACAATATTAAGGATAAGGATGAACTTATGCGCAATTTTGAGCGTGTATACACCCTTTTCCCAAGACTTAAGGAAAGAGCTAAGCAGCAGTCTTCTACCCTCTCGGGCGGAGAACAGCAGATGCTTGCAATAGGCAGAGCACTTATGGGCAGTCCAAAACTGCTTATACTTGACGAGCCTTCTCTTGGTCTTGCCCCCTTGCTTATCAAGGATATATTTGCAACCCTCACTAAGATCAAGGAAGAGGGAACTACCATTCTGATAGTTGAGCAGAATGCTCTTGCAACACTTAAAATTGCAGATTACGCCTACGTTCTTGAGCTTGGAAAGATCAGTATGCACGGCAAAGCTGACGAGCTTATCAAGGATGAAAGGTTGATCGAAGCATATCTTGGCGGAAAGAAATAAACGCCGAGAATACTAAAATTGCAAACGTTTGTTTGCAAAAAACGGCTAAAGGGTTGAATAAAACGGCCCTTTGCCCATTACTCTATGAAACATTTGCATCATTTGTGAGAATGATAAAATGTAAAAACTTCTAAAAAGGAGAAAAATATGAAAAACACAATCACTAAGCTTTTAGCACTTATGCTCACTCTTGCACTTTGCTTTAGCTTTGCAAGTTGTTCGCTTCTCTTCCCCAGCAATGGCGGAACAGGTAACGAGACTCCCGGTGGCGACAACACCACTCCCGGCGGCGACGAAACTCCCGGCGGCGATGAGGAACCCGTTGATGAGCCCGACGAACTCGCAGGTATAACCGATGATACTATCTGGGTTGGTAACACTGCAGGTACTACAGGTGCTCTTGCAGCTATCGGTGCTCCCTTCAACCTTGGTATTGAGGCAGCTTTCGCAGCTTACAATGCACAGGGCGGCTACAATGGCAAGCAGATCAAGCTTAAGCACTACGATGATGGCGGTGTTGCTGCTAACTCCGTATCTATGCTTGATAAGCTTCTCTTCGAGGATGAGGTATTTGCAATCGTTGGTCACTTCGGTTCTTACGCAGTTGACGCAACCCTTGAGACCCTCAAGGATGAGAAGGTTCCTATGATCTATGCTGCAGCAGGTAATGGCTCTCTTCTTAACGAGAATGCTACCTCCGCAGGCGACAAGGCTATCTTCCCTGTTCAGCCTCTTAACATGACCGAGGGTAGAATGCTTGCTCTTCGTGCATTTGCTCCCGCAGACAAGGGCGGTCTTGCAGCTACCAAGGTTGGCGTTATCTCCAACTCCAACGAGGCTTCTCAGGCTCTCCTTGCAGGTATCAAGGCAGAGGCTGCTGATTCTAAGCTTACTAACATTGTATATCAGGAAGTTGCTTCCGCAGACTACTCTGCAGCAGTTAACGCTCTTAAGGCAACAGGTTGTGACGTTGTTATTCTCACCGTAATCGGTGCAGATTTTATGACAGCTCTTACCACCATGGCAGATGCAACTTACTACTGCAAGGTTCTTACCTCTTACAATAATGCTTCTACCGCTGGATTCAATGATCCTTCAACTACCGTTATGCTTCCTGCATACGAGAAGATCTTCCAGACCATGGCTATTTATTCTCAGGCATGGCTTGACATCACCTCTGCTACTTACGTTTACAAGGATACTACCTCTGCGCTTTACAATGTATACGCATACCTTGGCCTTGATGCTGGCGGCGTAGGTGTTGCAGGCTTCAACGAAGAGTATTGGACAGTTGCTAACAACATTTACAACTATGCACTTACCGTTGACCCCAACACTGCATTCGCAATGAGCTATGATGCATACGCTCTCGCTGGTTACATCGCAGGCGATCTCTTCTGCCAGGCTATGGAAGCACTTGAGAAGTCCGGTAAGGCTCTTTCCAGAGCTAACCTTGTTGCAGTTATGGAGTCTGAGGAATTCAAGCTTGCAATGGCTGATACTATCTCCTTTGCTAACGGTATGAGAGCAGGCGTTGGTTCCTTCGCTCTTTCTCAGTTCTATGATGCATTTGCTGTAAATGGTGGTCTTTATCACTCTGCAGCAAGCTTCACTGCTCATGGTCTTACCTCTATTGAGGATTACAGAGCACTTCTCGCAGGTAACTAAATTAAATTCTGAAAAACAGTTTTTAAAAGCACCCCCGCCCTTCGTGGGCGGGGAACACAAAAACTTTAATTCTCACAAAGAATGCTTTTGTTTAAGCGCTTAAACAAATTCCCCGTTCCGTACGGGGCGGGGAATTTAATTCTTAATTGACTCGAAACACACTTATAGTAAATACATAAAACACATAAAGTAGAAAATAATTCCGTCATATGGCGGCTTGAATATACAATAAGCTCGATAAAAACAATTTTAGATATAGAAAATACTTTTTAAAAGGAGATATATAAATGGCAAAGAACGTAACGATTGAAGAAGCTCTCTCTCTTGTAAAGAGCGGTGACTACATAGTAACAGGTCTCGGCTCTGCGGAGGGCAGAGAATTTATGACCAATCTTCACACCATAGCAGACAAGGTAAAGGGAGTTATGGTTTCCAACTGTCTTCCTATGGGAGCATACGAGTTTATGGTAAATCCCGAGTACAAGGAGTCCTTCACTACCGAGGGGTGGTTCTACACACCCGTACTCCGTAAGGCTCATAGGAACGGTAACATTTCCTTTATTCCCAACCACCTTCACCTCGCGGCAAAGAAAAGACTCTTCTTCCGTGAGCCCGATATCTACGTAGGTATCGCATCTATGCCCGATAAGCACGGTTAC
>JAZRAE010000027.1:0-2676 GCA_045634385.1 Eubacteriales bacterium
GACGTAGACGTATATATCCGCGCCGCAGTCGTTGTCAACTGGGTAAACAACAGCGATCACTCTATACTCTCTACCAAGCCGGTGGAGAATACAGATTACACCCTCGACCTTGGTAACAACTGGGTAAAGGGCTCTGACGGCTTCTATTACTATACACTCAAGGTGGCACCCGACAGTGCGGATATCCTCGTGCTCGACGCGGTCACCTGTCCCACCGTTACCAACGGTAACTACACCCTCACCGTGCAGGTGATCTCATCTGCAATACAGGCTACTCCCACCGATGCCGTAGTCGGCGCGTGGGAATCTGTAAGCGGTGTAAACGGCGACGGAAGCCTTATTATTACAACGACACCCTAAGGAGGACGAAAAATGAAAAAAAGAATACTTTCGCTCTTCTTGGCGCTTGTGACAGTGTTCTATATATTACCCATCGGATCTATCCCGGCAATTGCGCTTGATGAGACCGAGGAGAGCTACCTCACCATAGAGGATATGGAGGTCGGTAAGCTCTATAAGGCGGAGTTTGTGGCGGAGGAGTTTTATCCTTATGCCCTCTCCAGATATGCATCTGTTATTGATGATGGATTGACAGGTTTAAGCAAGGATGTTCTTGAAGGAGTAACTCTGACTGTCGTACGTAAAAGCTACGAGGACGCCGGAGTAGTATATATTGCAGGTGAAGATGTAGATTGGCTCGGGGATTATTCTGAGTATAGATATTTGTATTCTGCAGACCTAATAATTGTCGACAGTGAAGATAATTCCGTTCTTTGGAATGAGATGGAACTTAACAAGGAATATAGCGCGACATTATGGGAGGAGAGAGATGAAGTAGAGCTCTTGAGACCTATGGATGCTTCTGAAACTCCCAAATTTTTGGATTATTTCTACGTTGATGTCTATTCTGAAGGATTTCTTTCTACCACAGGTTTCCCAAAGGAGCTTATAGTTGAGCTTGTTAACGATACAGATACCTATGTACACGTTGTTAACGAGGATTGGCCCGCAGAATACGATCAGTTCAGATATATTGATGCTGAGATGGATCTCCTTATCACGGGCGAGTACACTCCGTCTGATGACGGATATATTTACGGTAAGGTTGGGATTGACTGTGACGAGGCGATAGATGGCACAGTTTATCTTGAACAGGGCGAAAAATTCCACGCATTTACCTCTCTTGACGTTGAAGTAGGCAAAAGCGCAAAGTATCAGTGGCAGATCAAGGTTGACGAGGATAAATGGGCAACCATCACGGATTATATCTATCCCTATGCGGCTATTTCGGATGCTATCCTTCTTAACGCTCCCGGAAATAGAGCTGACATACGCTGTATTGTAACCGACGGTGCAAAAAAGTATGCAAGTGACACTCTCGGTATTGAGCGTAAGGCGGATGTTGATGTGTATTCATCTTATTCTGCATTAGCAAACGCTGATGGAGATTCCAACGACGATGACGAGACTCTTGACTCTGTCGTTTTCAACATCCAGATTCAGTATATATATAGACATGCAACTAACACTAATGTAGATACCCAAAATGCTGCGGGTAGCTTTGGTTTCGCTATTCCTACAGGATCAAGCTATAGTGGTACTGTAACAAGCCCTCCAGTTATCGGATATTCTCCTTACGTGGAGTACACTTTGCAGTCGGGTGATAATGTTGACGGAACAATTATTCGTGAATATGATGGCAAGTATTACAAGTCGCAAACGACCTATGAATTTATTGAACAGAGCGAGACATTTAGCCTTACGATCTATTATTTACCTAATCAGGTTGCGTATACTGTAAAGCACTACGAGCAGAATCTTTACAATGATAACTACTCGCCTTATAGGACAGAGACTTTGTATGGCTATTCTGATAGCGAGGTAGGAGAGACTCTCTATGATACTGTGAAGACCGAAAACGGTTATTCGGCACTCTTCTACGATCCTAAGATTAATATAACTCCCGACGGTATGACTGTCGTCGAAATATACTACGATAGAATATATTATCTCGTAAACGTTGATCTTGACGGTGGTCAGGGTGTTTCTCCTTACTACGTGCGTTATGGCACGGAGATAACACTCGGTGAGCCCACTAAGCTTGGTTATACTTTGACTAACGGTAAGTGGACTCTGACAAGAGTATACACGGTTATAACTGATGCCAATGGTGATAAGATCGGTGAGGACGATTTGGCTGAATCGGCTTGGCCGTTAGCATATAAGAATCCTACTCCGACAACAACTCTAACAATTCAGCACAATTTGGATTATAAGGCGGATTGGACAAAAGCAAACACTAAGTACACCATTATTTATTGGCTTGAAGATGCAGATTCTGCAGAGAAAAAATATAATATTTGGGGAACTGTAGAGAAGAAGAATATTGCGACAGGCACGGTTGTCAATGGACCTGGAGACGGTGATGTGCCGACCGGATGGACAACTTCAAAAGTTAAAGTTAATGGCACAGATCGCACAATAGATTTATTGGATTACCTAACCTTTGTTAAGTCTGATAAGAATGTTGAGGTTGCCGGTGACGGCTCTACGGTTGTTAATGTTTATTACGATAGAAAAGTATATACTCTCAAGTATTACTATGCAAGATCAAACACAAGTGAAACTACTTGGTATGTTGCCGGACAGACAGACGCAGGCACATCTTTTGTTCAG
>JAZRAE010000028.1:0-3011 GCA_045634385.1 Eubacteriales bacterium
GCGTGACGGAGGGATTGTAATGCAACGAAAACATAATAAAGATATAGTTCCTACGGCAAGGATGTTGCGAAAGAATATGACGAAAGAAGAAAAGCACCTTTGGTACGACTTTCTTGCGCTTATATCCCGTCCGCTTCTCAAGGCAAAAGGTTCTCGGTAAGTACATAGCAGATTTTTATTCTGCAGAAGCAAAGCTGATAATTGAGCTTGACGGTTCAGGACACTATACCGAGGAAGGAAAACAGTACGACGAAGAAAGAACTGCTTTCCTTGAAGAATACGGCTTAACCGTAATAAGAATACCGAATACGGAAATTCACAAAAACTTTCGAGGTGTCTGCGAGTATATTGATAGCTTGGTAAAACAATCCCTCAGTCGCTAAAGCGACAGCTCCCTTTACACAAGGGAGCCTAAAACAAAAAACTCTCAAAAAGGAGAAAAAACAATGAAAAAAAGTTTTTTATGTCTTGCACTTGTGCTTGTGATGCTCGTTGGAATCATTCCGTTCTCGGCAATTACGGCATTTGCGGCAGAAGAAAAAATGCAGATCAGCACAATCGTTATGGACGTTCGTCCCGATGTTGGAGCTAAGCGCTTGACTGCGGCACAGATATTTTTTGACGATGATGGAAACGACGAGTATGCCGAATATCATAAGCGCGTTGAAATTAAAAACGGTGAAGTGACTTGGCTTAAGGGTGATAAATTCGGTGAAGAAATGGGCGCAGAGGAAACTTATGTGACCGACACGAATTATTACCTCAAGTTTACATTGATTGTAAAAGAGGAATTTCAGGCTACTGCTGAGTTTGGTTCGGGCATTATCGAGCGTGTATTTGGTCAACGAGGAACTACTGGAGTAGAAGTATATCAAGAGTCAAAGACATCGATTCTCGTTACAATGAAGGTAGGAGCAACCGTGCCAAAGGTAACGATCAACATTCCTAACCCCGAGGCTAACGGTACAATGACCTTTGCAGACCTTTCGGAAATTGTAGCTGTGAATGAAAATGGTTATTATGATTTTGAAAGTGTTTCTTCTTGGTACACCGGCAATGATTATCTATATGATAATGTAAGAGCTTTTGAAAAGGAAGGAACTGAGCTTATCACACACGGTAGCTACTGTGCAGAAATTATCATTAGCGAAAAATCTTCTGCCGTGCTGGCGGAAACTGTTCCGATTGAAATACAGGGTGTAGAGTATTACGAGATCACACATGTATCAAATCTTACCATTGGATCGAAGCGAGTACTTTCTATTCATATCACAGTAGATACAAGAGAGAAGCTTACAAGTGTTCCGATTGCTGTAACGGAGCCTATCGCCGGCGAGCTTCCGGTAGCACCTGCTATGCCTGATGGCGCTGTGCTTGAAAGCTATACTTGGAAATCATCGTACGGGTATGCTTTGCCCACAGGTTATAAATTCGTATCGGGCGAGACCTATACTGTTATAATGCGCGTTGGATTTAACGAGGCATATCTGTTTGAAAACAATGCGACCGTAACGATCAACGGCGAGGTGGTTAACTATCAGGGTGATTTGAAAGGAATTACAATAGAATACAGCCTTACTGCTCCCGGTGAGAAGCGAGGATTTGATGTAAACGGCTCGCTGTCTGCCCCTGTTGGAGGTCAAACTCCTTCTGACATCACGGTGGATGATAATGACTATGTAATGTTTCAGTCGGGGGATTGGACTGGCGTATTTGATGATGGTAAATTTGTATGTGGTAAGGAATACACCTACACATTCTTGTTGTATCCCCAAAATGGCTATAAATTCAATGAAGATCCTACGGTAGTGGTAAACGGACAGCTTGCAATAATCGAAACCCGTACAAATGATTATGTAAGATGCGTAATCAAAATGATGAGTAACGATAGCATAAGTGTAACCGATCCTAAATGCGGCGAAACACCTGCTACTCCTGTTGTTAATGATCCAAGGCTTTCATATAGTTTTCACACTTGGTTTGATAAAGCGGAGAATACTGCTATATCCGGAAACTTTGCTGCCGGCAAGACATATATTCTTCAAGTAGATGTTACTAGCACTACTGAAAATCTTGCTTTTGACTACTGGAAAACCATTATGATAAACGGACAGGTGGCAACGCGTAGTTCCTTTGCACTTGATGGCAAATCTGCAAGTTATAAGATTGAATTTGTTGAATCGTCTGTTGTTATAGATGAGTTTGATATTATGATTTCTCGCCCTGTCGCAGGTCAAGTGCCCTCTACAACAATAATTGACCCTTCTGACAGAATTGAGTTGCAGAGCGCTATTATATGGGGTCCGGCAGATGCTACTTTTGTAGAAGGAAAAGAATACACATTGATCTTGCAAATAAAAGCTAAGGACGGCTATGCTTTTTCGGCGGTAGACATAGATAAGTACGACTCCCTACTTGATGCATTAAATGCTTTTAACGCAAGCTGTAAAATCAACGGAGTGCAGGCAAAGACGATCAATGGAGCTTCTGTCGGCTCGAATCCGACGGCGCTGACGCTTATACACACATTCATTTGTGCGCCTGCTCATACACATACTATTAGCGAAACCTTTAATGCCTATGATGGTACAAGTCATTGGAAAGAATGTACCGATTCTGATTGTCCCGACAAGTTCTTTAGCAGAACTGATGTAACTCTTCACTCGGTGGGAACCGATGATGGCGACTGCACCACTGCGATCACCTGCGCACATTGTTCTATGATAATGGCAGAAGGTGCGGCAACTCACACTGCAGGTGCTGATGATGGCGATTGCACCACCGCTGTAAAATGTACTGTTTGCGATAAGAACGCTATTGAGGCAAAGGCGGCTCACGTGGATGCAGACACCAACGGTAAGTGCGACACTTGCGGTAAGGATATGCCTACCACCCCCGGCACCGGAACCGAGCCCGGCACCGGAACTCCCGGTACTGACGATCCTAACACAGGCAACACCGATGAACCCAAGGACGACGAAGGCGGTCTTGGTACAGGTGCTATCGTAGCT
>JAZRAE010000029.1:0-71761 GCA_045634385.1 Eubacteriales bacterium
GATCATAACTCTGAACTCGGAGAACTGCTCGGACTCGTCGCCTACCCAAGGAGTAGTCTTGGAGAAGTATACGCCGGTAACTTCTTCGCCGTTCTTGTCAGCCTTTACGAATACGGGAGTACCGTTAGAGCTGTTGTGAGCAGAGGACTGATCCCACTGCTTAATCTTGTTGGTTACAACTGTCTGAAGAACAGTGCTTGCAACCTCTTCCTTTGCGATCTCTGCAGTGTAGAAGGGTTCCTCGGTCTCTACGGGAGCCTGAATAGAACCGGTAGCGCAACCGAATACGAAGTTATCAAGCTTGATACCGGTGTTGAGCGCGAAGGTCCAACCGTTGATATATACGCATCTTACATCATAGCTATCGATAGTCATAGCACCGCTGAAGGAGTTAATGAACTCGCCGTTGATGTAGTAAGCAAGAGAGATGGTGTTGTCAGACTTGAGCTGAATCATAATGTCAACCTGGAACCACTCGGACCAACCGTCAGCTACGGGAATAGTAACGAGGTTAGTGCCTGCGCCGATGCCACCCTTAAGAACGATACCGTTCTCAGAGTAACCGCCAACATTGAGAATCTTAAGCTCACTTGTGCCCCAACCGGACCAGTCAGAGTCGCCTCTTGCCTTAGCAAGAGAAATGTTGAAGGCGTTTGTAACATTGGTAGACATCTTGAAGGAAAGAACGCCTGTGGAGTTGTTAGCACAGGAGAAGCCGGAAAGGCCAGTGCCTGCATTGTTGTTGGGAAGCCAGAACATATGCTGTGCGCCGAACTTGCCGTTCCAAGCCCAGTCACCTACAACCTGACCTGCAGTGAGACCTTCGCTGCTATCGGGCATAGCCTGCTCGGTGTTGAAGATAGCCTCGTATACGCCGTCAACCTTGTTGAGAGGCATATTACCGTTCTTGGAATAGTAGAAGTCACCTTCACCATCGAAGGATACGGAATTATCTACAAGGTAATAACCATTACAAGTAGAGCAAGTAAGCTTATCGCCATTGGGAACGAGAGCGTGAGGTACTGCGTTCTTATTGGGAAGACCACATTCGCTACAAGTAGCAGAGCAAGCTGCTGCAAATGTGTGAGCTATAGTGTAACCGGTCCAACCACATATACAAGTGGACTTTTCACCACAGGTGGTCTCGGTAAGCTTGTGATACTGACCGTCAAGAGTGTTGTGTCCATCTACGGTATAACCGAATACCATATCGTCGAAGATAACACCGGTGTTGGGAGCATAGGTCCAACCGGAGATCTGCATTGCCTCGATCTTCTTGGGGTTAAGAGTTCTGTAACCGCCGGGGTTGTTAAGATCTCTTGTATCGGATCCGCAGAGCAGACCGTTGATGTAGTAGTAAACGTTGATGTACTCTTCCTTAGTCATCTCGATAACGATAGCAACATCGAACCACTCGGACCAACCATTACCGTCTACGGGAATGGTAGTGAGATTGAGGTTAGTACCGTTAAGACCGCCCTTAAGAACTACGCCGGACTCCTGATACTCTTCAACAGTGAAGATGTTGATGGAGTCGTCAGCCCAAGAACCGCCATCATTCCAGTCGGAAGCGTTTCTGGGCTTACCAACGGAGAATGTAAGAGAAGTATCCCAGTTGGGATGCTTAGCAAGGTTGGACTTCATCTTGAAGGAGATAACGCCTACTGCGTTGTTCTCACAGGAGAAGTCCTCAAAGGTGCTTTCACCTCTGTTGTTAGAGGGGATCCAAGCCTGAAGCTGACCGCCTGCGTAACCCTTACCGTCGTACTCGTACCAACCGTCAGCGGACTGATTACCGGAAGCGGAGAAGTCGGGAGCAGTGTCAGTATCGGGCTTGAAGATGTACTCGTACTGACCGTCAGCGTTTACGGAAAGCTCAACGTTACCGTTAGGAAGGTTCTTGAAGCCGGAATCGGAGCCGTCACCGTTCCACTCAAGGTACTCTTCTACAACGTACTTAGCACCACAAGCGCACTCGTAGGTAGCTACGCCGTTATCGAAGGAGATCTCAAGGTCATGAGCGTGAGCAGTGTAACCGAATACGATATCATCGATCTTGTAACCGCAACCTTCAGACTTAGAGTTGAAGTTAAGGTATACAGCCTGAATAGCGTTAGTGTGAGTAGTAAGAGGTCTGGAACTGGAGCCTACGTATGCACCGTCAACGTAGTAGTGAGCGGTGATAGTGTCTGCCTCGGGATCAAGAACGAGCTGAATAGCAACGTCAACCCAACCGGAGTAGCCGTTCTCATCAACGTTCTTGGTAGCTATAACGAGGCCATTGAAGCCTCTGAGCTCAACCTTACCGCCTGCAGCGGGCATGATGCGGAATACGGGATCATTGATAGCCCACTGATCGCCCCAACGGATGCTGGTGTCGCCAATCTTGTCAACTCTGTGGTCAACAAGCTTCATCTCGAAGTTAGCGTCAGTCTTACCGTTAACCTTGAAGGAAAGGTAACCGACAGAGTAAGCTGCTGCAGTGAAGCCGGAGAACTTGTTAGTGCCACCGTTTGCGGTAGGCAACCACATCTGAAGCTGCTTCTGAGCGCCTGCCTCAGCGTCAGTTCTTACGAACTCGAGGTAACCGTCCTTCTGAACGGGATAGTTAGAACCGTTAGTAGTGTAAACGGTGTTGTTAGTAGCTGCGTTACAATGTACACCGTTGTAATTAGTACCATTGTTATAATCGAAAATAGAAAGTGCAAACTCGTAACCGCAAAGAGAGCACTTGTAGGATACGCCACCTTCGTAGGAAGCTACAAGGGTGTGCGCTATAGGATTAGCCTCACCCTCAACGTAGTCGCAACGAGAGCATGCCTTACCTTCCTTACAGGTAGGAGCAGCGAGGTCGTGACCGAGAGCAGAACCCTCATCGGTAATAGTGTTGGTTACGTCGCAACGAGAACACTTAGCGGTCTTGGTACCATCCTCGGTACAGGTTGCATCGTTGTTAGAAACGTAAGCATCATCCTTGAATTCGTGACCAAGAGCCTCACCGGTAGAAAGCTCACATCTGTTACAGGTTGCGGGCTGGTCGCACTTAGGATCTGCCCAGTCGTGGCCAAGAACTGCTGCGAGTTCTACCTCACATACAGTACAGATCTGGTTTGTGGTACAGGTAGCTGCCTCGCCGGGAGTATGGCCAAGAGCCTCACCCTCGGTAAGACCACAAGCCTTACAAGTCTTGGGAGTGGTACAAGTAGCGTCTGTCCAAACGTGATAGTGCTCGTCGAAGGTCCACTCGGTATTCTTGGTGTAACCGAAGTAGATGTTCTTAAGTGCGAAGCCGGTGCCTGCCTTGGTCCAGCCGCACATATAGAAGTTATTGATATCAAGGTTCTTGATAGTCATGGGAGCATCAGGATCAAGAAGATCTCTGGTGTATACGTTAATGAACTCGCCGTTGATGTAGTAGCTGATAGAGAAGATGCCCTCAGAAGAAATCTGCATGAACATCTTAACGTCAACCCACTCATCGCCGTTAACGGTAGCGAATGTGTCAGAGGACATAGAGTTACCGTTCACAGTGAAGGTGCCGTCGCCATTGGGAGCGAATCTAAGGATATCAATAGAGTTACCGCTCCAACCACCGTTAGCATCCCAGTTGGGGTTGTTACGAGAAGACATAACGATGATACGGATACCTTCTGCCTCGGAAACGTCACCGGGCTTGATCTGGAATGCGAATACGCCGAAGGAGTTGTTCGCACCGGTCCAGCCGGTCATTGTATCAGCATGTCCCTTATCATTGGAAGGACCGTAGATCATGAACTGAGATTTTTCGTTTCCTGCCTTGATAACGTATGCGCCTTCGTCGTCAACAGTTACAGTGGGGTCACCGTTCTTGGTGAACGTGAAGGAATTAGTGCCGTCATAGGTGAGAAGCTGATCCTCTATGTAGAAGATTTCGCCGCAATCATATGCACAGTAGAAGCACTGATTGTCTACATCATACTCTACATCGTGGCATACCTTATCACCCTGGGTGTCACCACACTGGGTACAAGTGATGGGAGCCTCACAAGTAGGACCAACATAGTTGTGACCAAGAGCGGGAAGAATTACGTTGAATCTGTTGGTAAGCTGAGTAAGAGCAGCATCCTGCCAGAACTTACCGCAGCACTCACAGTACCAGAACTCAATGTTACCGTTTTCGGTACAAGTAGCGGGTACTGCATCAACGTGGATAGCAGCGGGATCGCCTGTTGCGGGAAGAACTACGTTCTTAATGTTGGTGAGCTGAGTGCGAGCCTCATTTGCCCAAACCTGATTACACTCGTAGCAAATCCAATACTCGATCCGACCGTTGTCGTGGCAGCCGGGCTCGATTGCTTCCATATGTACGAGGAGATTGCTTCCAAGCTCAGGAAGAACTACGTTCTTAAGGTTGGTAAGCTGAGTGAGAGCTGCATCCTGCCATACGGTGTCACAATCTGTACAATGCCAATACTCAATCTGGCCTTTGTAGTGACACTTAGGAGCGATTGCATCGTGATGAACAACGTTAGCATGGTTTGCGTAGATCTTTACTCTCTTAATGTTGGTGAGCTGAGTAAGAGCTGCATCCTGCCATACCTGGCCGCACTCTTCACAGTACCAGTACTCGATGTTACCATCTTCGTAACAACCTGGAGCCTTTGCCTCAACGTGGATAGCAGCGGGCTCGCCTGTTGCGGGAAGAACTACGTTCTTAATGTTGGTAAGCTGAGTAAGAGCTGCATCCTGCCATACCTTCTCACAAGTGTAGCATACCCAGTACTCGATGTTACCGTCATAGTGGCAACCGGGAGCAACTGCATCCATGTGAACGAGGAGACCCTCGCCTGTTGCGGGAAGAACTACGTTCTTAATGTTGGTAAGCTGGGTGAGAGCCTCATCCTGCCATACCTGCTCACAATCGTAGCATACCCAGTACTCGATGTTACCATTAGAGTGGCAACCGGGAGCAACTGCGTCGATGTGAACGAGATTACCCTCGCCTGTTGCGGGAAGAACTACGTTCTTAACGTTGGTAAGCTGAGTGAGAGCCTCATCCTGCCATACCTGCTCACAGGTGTAGCAATGCCAGTACTCAATGTTACCGTCATAGTGGCAACCGGGAGCAACTGCATCAAAGTGAGTAACCTCTGCAACCTCGTCAGCTGCACGAATTACACGCTTAAGGTTAGTAACTTTGGTAAGAGCCTCATCTTCCCATGCTGCGCCACAAAGAGTACAATACCAATACTCGATGTTGCCAAGGTAGTGACAGAAGGGATCAACAGCAGCTATATGCACGATGTTGTGTGCAAGTCCGCCTTCAACCTTATCACATACTTCACAGTATTTGGGATTGTCACAGGTAGCCTCTACCCACTTATGACCAAGAGGATCGCCGTCTACTTTGTCGCAAACGGAACAGGTCTTTGCAGTCTCACAAGTAGCTGCAATCCACTCGTGACCGAGTGCCTCTCCCTTAGTCTTATTACAGGTAGTACAAGTCTCAGGGGACTCACAAGTAGGATCTACCCACTCGTGACCAAGAGCCTCGCCCTGTGTCTTCGCACAGCGGGTACAAGTCTCCGGGGACTCACAGGTAGCAGCTGCCCAATCATGGCCAAGTGCTTCACCTTCGGTCGCGGAGCACCACTTACAAGTCTTGGGAGACGTGCAAGTTGCATCCTGCCATACGTGCTCGGTAACACCGCCTACAACTGCGCAAGAGGTGAGAACGAGCAAAAGGATTACTGATGCTAAGATCAATAAAGAAACCTTTTTCATTTTGTTTTCTCCTTTTTAATTTTTTTATGGTAATACTTCCCATAGTATTTACCGCAATATATTATAACACAAGAAAATTGAAAGGTCTATAGTTTTTTGCTCTTAATTTTATTTTCATTAATACTGTCTATTTACTTTGTATTTTTTTGTGCATTATGCCCGTGCAAACTTCAATAATGAAGAAAAAAGTGCAAAAAAGCGGCATACAGGCGGTGTCGAGTCAGCGAAGCGGCCGACCAATGCAGAATTCAGAATGCTGAATTGAGTTTGCCTATGGCAAAGCGATACGTCACGTGTGTGGCGAGATGTATTACCCTAAAGAGAGAATGCGTATACCGCTTACGGTATCTTGCGTTCCCCGTCATGTCGGCTTACAAATAGCAAATACTTTTGCTATGCTAACGCTATATGCGCCATAGCGTATTAAGGCGGGAAATGTAAAAAAAACAGACTTGCAAGAAAATCCTGCAAGTCTGCTCGGTAAAATGATATGAATTTTTATGCATCGAGTAATTACCACCCTTAGGTGCATGTTTGCCACATATCGCGTCGTTTTATGAGTAGCAAAGATAGATCATCAATCGATGGAAAGTGTGATAGTTATATTACCGGGAGTGTTCCACGTGCCTATGCTGAACCGGTAAGTCATCCCCTCGGTAACTTCAAGCGAGATCGTTTCAGTCAAGTATGCACTGGCATTTATACCCGTATTTTCTCCCCTATCGTTAAGCTCAAAGATGTTGCCCCAGGAGTCTGCGCTCGGCCAGGTAATGGTGAATGTACCGGTCTTCTCGGCAGTAAATTTGTAGAACACCTTGCTTGAGGTGTTGGAATAGAGAGTTATGCTCTCGGGTAGAGATTCAAGTATGTATGGATTTTTTTCAGTTCCATCAGGCTCTACATCCGGCGTTTGATTTTTACCGTCCTCGATGATGATATCTTCATCGGTGGGTACGAGTGTATAGTAAGTGCCATTGTTGTATATCGCACTCATCGTACCATCTGTAATCGTAAACTTTGGATCTGAGGTATTGGGAAGTTTATTACCCTTATAATAAACCTCAAACACTCCATCAACATAGGTGTAAGTAAAGGTTGTAACTCTGCCCTCGGGGTCAACGATGTTGATCGACGTGGAATCAATGAGAACACGCACGTTGGTATTATAGGCGTTCAAGGTATTAAAGTTACCCTCAAGGCCGGTAAGAGTCGGGGAGGGATCAGGATCAGGCTCGGGATCTGTCGTGTCAGAACTGCCGCCTGCAGCTCGATACGAGATAGTGAACGTGTATTCACCCGCATCGCTAAGCCCACCGATATAAACAGAGATAGTATACGTACCCGGGGTGAGATAAGCAGAGTCGCGGGAAATGAGCATGTTTTTAGAATCGTAGAAGTTGGCAAACATCATATCCGCACTAAACAAATACGTGCCCTCTTCAGTCACCTCAAGGGTATAAATGATAGCCTCTTTCTCAAGGTCAAAGTCGTTCAAAACCAAGGTGTGAGTTCCGATAGTAATTGAATTCACGGTAGGAACTTCCGGATTAGCGTTACCACCATTTTCCCCGGAATATTCGGTTATTTCATAATAAATGTAAACAAATATTTCCTTTTCCGGCGAAGAAACATAGAATTTATAGGTTTCTCCTTTTTTGAGTGAAACAGTATTTGTACCACCTTTAGGTAAATTTGTCTGTTTGTCAATGGCGTTAAAATCTGCCCAAGGGTTCTCTTCACCGTCACTCCATGCACCGACGTAGCTGCCCGCAGGAACGGTAAAGGTGTAGTCGCCGTCAGAGGGGGCTGTAAATGTAACGTAATCTACCCACGAGTTGTTATCGGTGATTTCAACCTTAATGGCATTCTCGGGAGTGGGGGTTGGATCATATGGTTTTGTCTCAGCTTCCTCGGCGATGACGGTAACCTCTTTTATAACATCGCCCGCTATGATAGTTACTGTATAAGTGCCCGCAACTTTTACGTTGAAGATTGCAGATGACGTGATCGCATTAGAGAAGCAAATAACGTCAGCATATGGACAGAAAGCGATGAACTCATCACCAACGTAGCTAATTGAAGTGCCCTCCGGTTTAAAGTTACCAAGATAAAGATGGAACACCTTACCTACCGTGACGTTAATCGTACCGTTTATCATCTCGGTCCGATCGACATCCGCATAGATATCAAAGTCAGTAGGGATAAATTCGCTCTTGGGATGCTCGCTGACGTAATTCCTTACACCCTCATTTTGTTTCACATCAAAGGTGTAGGTATCCGGGCGTGCATTAGCGCGCATTGTTATTTTGCCTGTTGCGGGATCATAGTTAAAGTCCTTGTCAACCTCATCCTCAAGGGAGTTAGTGTAACAATCACAGAGAACGTTAAGTTCACTCAGTGCGCCGCTGTCGGATATTGTAAAGGAAACTTTCACCTCATAATAGTCCACATGAGGAGCTTCCCCTACAGCCGTGTTAAGATTTACGTATAAATAATTGAATGCAAAGAGGTATTTTCCATCCTCATATTTTGATGTAAAATCGGAGGCATCTTTGCTTTTCGCAAGGGTATAAATCACATCAAGGAGATTCTCTGCTCCGTATGCATTCGCGAGTGTGGATACCGAATAATAGCATCCGACAAGCTTATTTTGATTAGATGCAGCATCAAAAACTATACTACCCTCTTCTCCCTCGCTCGTCTGTCGATAAACACCAAAAACAGATCCGTCATCAAGAAGCTGATACCAGCTTTCCTGAGTGCTTGACACCTGATTGCCGTAGTTCTCAGACTGATTCTCTGCCTTGTAATACGATGCTCCATTACCAAGTACGTAGGTAAGCACCATATCATTATTAATATAGCCAAGTGCCGAGGAGCTATAATAGTTATAGTTGAGTGTTCCGCCGTTGATCTTATAGGAGTTAGAAACAACAATCGGAATAATAGAGTCTAGATTGGATATATCAACATCGCAAACTTTCTCTGCGCAGACTGTACATCTACCGAAGATATCTACCACGTGTACGTGTGCTTTACAAGAGTCACAAGAACCATCCGAGTCGGTGTCAAGATGGGGGGCGAGATCAGTACTTTCTCCCGTATGGGAGCATGTCGCCTCTCTCCAGTGGTGAGTCGCATCGAAGTTCCAGTCATCTCTGTATGTGTGCGAGTGTCCTACTTCATATGCACACACGTCACACTTGCCGTCCTCATCCGTGTCGGAATGAGAATCTACGTCAGCCTTAAGAGATGTATGCTCACAGGTAGGAGCGTGCCAATGCTCCAAGGAGTTATACGACCACTTGTCACTAAAGGTGTGCTCGCAGGGGGTGTTGTTTCCCTCATTTTCACCATTTCCCTCATTATTATCAATATCCGTTTGACCGGAATTATCTAAATCACCCAAAAACGCACAGGAACTAAACAAGAATGCTATCGTTGCAAACAAGCAAAGCAACACCAGTACTCTTCTTTCCATAGTTAAGTGCCTCCAATCTATCTTTATACGTATTGCAAAATCATAATTTAAAAAATAAAAATACTACGGTATGTTATCATATATTATACAATATATTACAAATATTTTCAAGTGCAAAAGGCAAATATATATTTCTTTTTTGCATAATCGATGTCATTTTGCACTTAAACCGCATTTTTATTTCATTGATGTTGCATAAAAATGCACCACCCCGTACGGAGTGGTGCATCTATGGTATTTTAGTTATACAGAGTTTTTACTCGGTATGACGTTTTCGTTATTCGAGCCTTAAGCTACGGTGATTATGATAGTAACCTCGCCTGCAACTGCCCAAGTACCAAGGCTGAATCTGTAAGATGTGCCCTCGGTAATCTCGAAGGAGAAGGTTTCAGTCTCACATGCAGATGTATCATTTCCGGTATTTTCACCGTTTTCATTAAGCTCAAAGATATCTCCCCAAGAATCTGCGGTGGGCCAGGTAAAGGTAATTGTACCTGTCTGGGTTGCAGTGAAGATATAGAAAACTTTGTTAAATGTATCGGAGTTAAAGGTAATCGACTCGGGAAGAATGCTAAGAACATAGGGGTCATCCTCTGTGCCGGAACCTGCATTTTCTGCTCCCTCTAACTCATAGCAAATGGTACACACACCGTCAACATAGTTGTGGCCGAGTGCCTCTCCGTAGTAAGACCAGCAGTTGTAGCAATATGCGGGATCGGTACAGGTTGCGGGATCACCGGAATGATCAGGGGTGGTGAATGTCTCACCGCATTCCATACACTCACCGCTCTCACCACAGCCGAGATACCAGTTGTAGTGACCTTCTGCATAGTATGTATATGATTCTACCTCTTCACAGATGGTACATACAGCGTAATATTCGCCGTCCTCTGTACAGGTAGCGTATACATCCTTCTGAACGTCCCAATTGTGAGCGTAATAATAGTCGATTTCCTGCTCTTCGGTTGCTGTACAGCCTTCGTTGGTACAAGCTACCTTCTTAATACCGTTGGTCTGAGTCAGACAGTTTGCGGGAGTGATAATTTCTTCTTCACCCCAGAAAGCGTGTGCCTCAGAATCAATAGGAGTCTCTTCTGTGTAGTAGCTATAGCAGTAGATACACTCAAAAACAGCAACGCCGGGAGTTACACAAGTAGCATTTACAAGCGCGTGATGATAGAAGGTATTTTCTTCGTACACGTGCTCGCAAACCTCGCCGCAAAGAGTACATACGCCATCTTCATACGCGTGCTCGCATCCGGACTCGCCATCTGAAGTAAGGGCGTAATAAGAACCGTTGTAATCAGCACTTGTGGGAACACCATTACCGTCGATTACAAGATTGCCTGCCAAAGGATTAAGCGCAACGCCATCCTCGCTATAAAGAGTAACAATACCGTTAACAATCTCATAGGTTGCTACGATAGAAGAATTTCCTGCCATAGGATGATCATAAATAAAGGTTACAGTATTGCCTTCAATAATTACGGTGAGAACCTGATTATCCCAATAATCAGTACCAAGGTAAGTGCCTTCAACAATACTTGTGGGCATATCATCGTTAGCCTCTTCAACAACATATGTGTTACCGTTATATACAAAGGATGTGGGAACACCGTCAGAGTTAAGAGTTACACCGAGAATGTACTCACTCATTGCATTGCCGTTAAGGAAAACGGTCATAACGCCGTCTGCAAATGTGTACTCGTAAACATTACCAGCCATGGTAACGGTGCTTGCATCTGTATCAATAACAAGAGTGCAGGTGCCGTAACCGGAACCGTAATATGTGCCGCCAACAACTTCGGATGCAGTACCGCCGTTATTGTCACCGCCTTCAACATCACCTGCGGTGTAGGTGTAGGAAATAAGCCACTCGCCCTTTGTAGTAGCAGCGATGAAGTATACGTATTCTTCACCCTCTGTAAGCTCTACAGTAACTGTTGCGCCAAATTCATTATCATAGAAGCCAACCTCAGCGTCTGCCCACTGATTATACGCCTCAGCGGAATACCAACCAAGACCTGCAGGAACGGAGAAGACGTATGTACCTGAACCGGGAGCGGTGAATGTGTATTCATCAATGTAACCGTATGTATCGGTTGTTTCTACAACAAACTCGTCCTCACCGGCAACTATGTCGCCACTGCCTGATCCATCCTCAACTACAATAGTGAAGGAGAAGGTCTTGCCGCCGAGAATGATCTCAACGGGATATGTACCGGCAGCGTAAGCATAAAGAGAAACGTTATTACCGTAACCGAAGCCCCAGATGTTTTCATCAGCATTTACTACGAGAGAGTCAATGATGTATGCAACATTAGAATTTTCGGGAGTGCAGTTGCCAAAGTAAAGATCAATGAAATCGCCAAGAGTGATGGTAATGGTGTCACCAAGCCCTACAGTACAATCCTCATCAACAAATACGTCAAAGTCTTCGGGAATAAAATCGGAAGCGGAATACTCTGCAACATAGGTTCTCTCACCCTCAGTCTGAGTTACTACGAAGGTGTATACATCTGCAACTGCAGTATCCTTCAAAGTAATTGTGTTTGTGTTCTGATCATAGGTGTAGTCCTGATCCCATTCGCTCTCAACAGAGTTGGTATAGCAATCACACTGAATATTAAGACCGGTAAGTGTACCCTTAGCGGAAACGGTGAAGCTAACTGCCACCTCATAGTAGTCAACGTGGTTACCCTCACCCATACCGGTGTCGGAATTTACATAAAGATAATTGTAAGAGAAGCTGTAAGTTCCGTTGTCATAGTTGTAGACATACTCGGAAGCTGAGGCACTCTGAGAAAGATCATAAAGAACCTTAAGAGTGTTCTCGGGACCATATGCATCTGCAAGAGTGGATATAGCGAAATAATAACCACCGATAAGCTCGCTGGTGGGATTATCGTCGATCATGAAGTCACTAAATTCACCTTCATATTCGGTACGGAATATACCCGATACGGTATCGTCCGCAAGAAGCTCGTACCAAGCCCACTGAGTCTGCTCTCCCTCATACTTGTAATGACCGTCAAAATCAACGCCCTCCTGAAGGCTATAATAATGAGCCTTGTAGAAGGATGCTGCATTACCGAGAAGATAATCGATAGTCTGAGTGAATGCAGAAATGCTTTCCTGAGCAACGCTGGTACCAAGATAGTCGTTTATGATCTTACCACCTGTTACGTTGTTCTTACTTGCAAGAATGATAGGAAGAATAACTTCGATGTCGGTAACATCAGTATCGAATACCTGCTCACCGCAAACGGTACACTTGCCGTAGATATCAACTGCGTGAACGTGTGCTGCGCAAACGTCACAGGAACCATCCTTAGCAGAGTCAATGTGTGCTGCAAGCTCGCCCTTCTCATCGGTGTGAGAACAGGTAGCGTCCTTCCAGTGGTAGTTTTCGTCAGAGGACCACGTCTCTGTCCATGTGTGAGTGTGACCGATTTCATAATCACAAACGTCACACTTGCCGTTTTCGTCCGCATCGCTATGTGCTGCTACGCCGGACTTTTCTGTTGCATGCTCACATGTTGCCGCATGCCAGTGCTCGGTCGAGTTTGTCGACCATTTGTCACTGAATGTGTGCTCACAAGTCTCATTCTGATCTCCTTGATCCCCCTGAAGATTACCTCCTAAGATCCCCTCAAGACCGGGAATAGCCGAAAGTGCATCACAAGAAGTACATACAAGAGCTACGATTGTAACAAGACAAAGGAGCAACAAAAATTTCCTTTTCATTGTAAAAGGCCTCCTTATAAATTTTATTTCAATATTGGTTGAAATATCAAAAATAAATAGTGATGAATAAATATGCGCATTATATCGAATAAATAATCGTTAGTTTATACAAGCATTATAAACCTAAAGAAAGAAAAATTCAAGTAAAATCAGTATTTTACATTATTTTCGTAAGATCTGTTATTTACTCATCTGCTTGGAAAATAAATCTCCGTTCAATTTGTATAATATCCGCAAGCGAAGAGCCACTGGGAATCCTCATATGCGTCATATCTCGGCAAATGCTGCTCTGCCCAACCATTACCGTCGCTAAACAATTTTTGGCTAACACAATACTTCTGCAAGAAGTCCTTTAGCTCCTCGGTCACGGGGCATCTGCCCTCTATGGCAATATCGGCATATCCGCGCTGTCCGATATATCTTCTGTTGATGTGGCGACAGTCCGGCGTACACTTGGTGCAGTTATCCTCAATGGCACAAACGCCTCCGTTGGATGCAGCACACGGACAAGTACCCAAGCAGAAGTATGCGCCGACCTTTTCTCCACTTCCCTGCGTCAGTCGGTCAAAGCCCTCAATAAATAGTTTGTAGTTCTCCGTACCGCCCGAAAGTGTAAGATTCTTATTTCCTGCATACTCGATTTCATTAAAAGCGGCGTCGATAAACTGAGTGGGAATGCTGATATTAGCATAGATAATAGGTCCCCATCCTCCGTACTCGGCGTACGTCTCCCGGTCGAAGACATGATAATAGCCATCATCGGGATTAAGCTTGAAGTACTGCTGATCAAATACGTTTTTGCCATCGATTTTTACCGAAGCAATATTATACTTTGAATCCCCATATTTTGACCTGTCGGCTGCAAGATATGAGCTATATCTGTCATACCAATCATTAAATGGGGCACCGTTGGGAATATACTCGGGATAAACGAAGTCAGAAGTAATCCAATCATAGGAGTATCCGCCCTCATAGGTGATTACAAAGTCAACGTTAGTAGGATAGGTAGCATCCTTTCCCTCAAGAAGGATAGCAAAGGTGTAAACGTTACCGATAAATGCCTGATCTATCTCAACCACATGCTTGAAGTTAGTGGTATATCCGCTTGATGCACCGCCACCGTCAATACGTTTTTCTCTGACCTTATACGCAAAGCTTCCTGCGTAAATATCAACGAAGGGATTATACATACCTGCGGATACGTCCATAATAGATTCTATACAATATGTACCGGGCTTTGTAGGCTCAAACTCGTAGAAGATCTCCTGAGCATCCATTGTAACTTTTGCCCTATAGACTCCGGGACCGGAAAGAGGAATACACTTATAAACATCAGTTCCGTCACCAAAAGTAGGATTAATTGTCATAAGCTCTATAACAACGTTTCTTGAATCATTATCCGCTTTGTAAATATTTGGGTTATATGTGTAGTTTGAAGGAAGGTTAATAAGCGTAACGGAATACTCACCGTCGAGCTCGTAACACTCTGCCTTACCGTCACTCGCGAGAGTAACTGTACTATAGCTCTTCCCATCGGTCCATCTGACCTTTACAGCGAGAGAATCATCGGAAACCTCGGGGGGCGTGTACGGTTTTCCGTTAAGCATTACGGTTGCGATAAACGGTTCACCGCGCTCAACGGTACTGTCATTACCGTTGTTTTCGTTTCCGTTATTCTGATCTTCGGTTTCTTCACCATCAGGATCATCAACAGGAGCGTTGTACTCACCACAGCCAAAGATCGAGAAAATGAAGATAAAAATCAAAAGGAGGAAAAGTATTCTGTTTTTCATTTTTTTACCTCCTTTGTTTTTTTCTTAAATAGACTCACAATGTCCGCCCACTTAAGCTTTCTGATAACTGTATCTACGACATAGATAACGGCAGCCACAGCAAGGAAAGGAACTGTGAATCGAAGTATATAGGTCGCAATTTTATTTTCGTCGACCTCAAGCTTAATCTCATCGTCATCAAACACATTGCCGTTATTTCTCATAAACGCGTGTATAGGAGCCGGAGACGAATTCTTAAAGCTGTCATACTCGGGTGAGTATGAAATGGTGTGAACCGTTCTCGACGAATAAGATTTTGTCAGAAGCTCATAGGTAGTATCAATAACATACTTGCCCTGCTGTCCTGTTTCAATCTTAAAGAAATATCGATATGAATCAAAGGTGAGTTTCTCTTTTATCTCACTTCCGTCAGGGAAGGTTACGGTGACTGTAACACGTGCATCGGGGTTAAGCGATGCGGGAATTATCTCAATATGCGAGCTGACACCGTCAAAATCAACGTTCAAGGTATAGGGATAATCTATCTTAGTTTCGGGAATATTTGTCTTTGCGACATTCTCAAGGAAGTGCATGCCTTCCCCATCTGTCCAATCGGATACCCAAGCTCCGCCAAGCGTCGTTGTTAGTGTCGCTACCCTACCGTTTCCATATGACCAATATGCGTAAAGCGGCACTTGAACTACCCTTCCGCTCGGCTTTGTATAATCAACGTCAAGTACGGTTTCGGCACTTGCCTTTACTTTAGCAAAAACGTATCCGTATATATCCGGAACGTAAGCCATGCCAAAGAGAACGTCATCGCCGGGCTTTTTAACGTTTACCGTTGTTTTACCCGTGATCTCGGCAGCATTTACATCATCTGCAACCTCACCAAGCACAAGGCTCTCGAGATCGCTCGAGCGCTCACAGAAGTAGTAATTTCCCTCTCCCGCAAGAGCAATAGCGCGCATGGTGTTTATACCGTCGGTCTCTTTGTTTCCTGTATTCAAGGTAGATACGGTTATGTTGTTGGCACGCAAAACCTCTGCTTCAGCAAAAGGATCGTCCTCAAGCACTTCACCGCCCTCAAATGACATACCGTCGGAAATGAGCATAACCTGCTTTTCGCTAAAGCTCATAGGTATCATCAATTCACCTGCCGCTTTGAGAGCCGCGCCGATCATAGTACCTTGAGTAACGTCAAGCCTTGATACCGCGCCAAGAGCCTTTGCAATATTCTCGGGACTTGCCTCCTGCGGTTGAGCAAGGTGATATACCTCACCGGAGAAATTGATAATTGCGAAGTAATCCGTCTCATCAAGAAGACCGAGCAGATAGGTTGCGGAAAGCTTTGCCATTACAAAGTAGTCGGCATTTCTGAACTCCATACTGCGCGAGCTGTCTATAACGAGAGTATATAGCTTGGGATCTGCATCATCATCGTCAAATTTAACCGGGAGCATATCCTCAAGAGTATCAAGGGTTGAATCATCCTTGTTCTGTATCTGCGTATTTCCCGCAGTGATAAGGCTCTTACCAAACACGGATACAACGGTATCGAGCGACTCAATGAATGTATCCGCACTGTTGACCGTTCTAACATCAACACCCGATATGATTATCTCATCGTATTTACAAAGATCCTCAACCGTGAAGGGAACGTCAAACGTTGAGGGTTTGGGATTAGGGTTAGAAATAGTCGGTGTAGGATCCTTTGGCTTTACGTAAGCATCAACGATCGCATCATCTCCCCATATGTCTTTAACATATTCGATATCTAAAGCGGACGAGGTGACAAGAAGAATCGATACGGTCTCGCTGACAGATTGAGTCAAGGAGATGCTGTTGTTGTAATCCGAACTATCATCTTCGGTGTGTACGGAAACCGTATAATCATTTTCACCCGCCTCAGTAGTGTCGAGATCGAGGTTAACAATATTAAAGCCTACGGTAAGTTCAGCGGTTTTTTCAGTATATTTCTCACCATTCTTCATCAAGGTGAGAATCACATTTGTTTTTTGTGTGGATTCAAGAAGCACGTCAAGAGTGGTCTCTTTTCCAACGTAGGTAGAGGAATTAAAATCAACCGAAGAAATCTGTACTTCGGGCTTGCCTTCCTCAAGATTTGAGTCAACGTATACGGTATCAACGTACACGTCACGCGCCTTTAGATCCTCAACTACTCTGACAAGCTCTTTATTTTCATCAGGATCGGTAGACATACCGTCCGTAATGATTACGATACGCTTTATTGAACTTTCTCCAAATAAAGAGTCAGCATAACGCAACGCAGATGCAATATTTGTTGCACTGCCGTTAACCTTATTATTCTTCACAGTGCTTATGCGTTCTCCAAGCTGGGTGTGAAGCCTGTAGTTTTTACCAAAGGTTATAACGCCCATTTCCGAATTTCTCGGAAGCTCATCCTGAACCTCTGCAATATACTCGTCGACAAGGTCGAGCTTATCATTCATAGAGTAGGAAACATCGGCAAGAACGTAAAGCTCGGTCTCGGTTATTACGGTAACGTTAGACATACCTGCCGCGGCAAGTACAACGAGAACGACAATAACCGCGTGAAGCACTAATGCGACGGTTGATGCACGTGATTTATTCTCCTTGCGAATAGCTATGAAGTAAGGCACGAGAACAAGTGCCAGCATAGGGATAAGAAGGATAAGCAGTAATGGATTATCGAAGTTGATATTTATCATAACAATACACCATCCATTCTGCCGTGAATAATAACGCCGCGAGAATAAACAGAAGCGTCATAGGATCATATATTCCATCGCTTCCTTCCTCCTTTGCCTCACCTTGTATGCTGATAGAATCAGCCGTGGTTTCGGTATGACGCTCCTCTTTAGGCACAGAGGAGTAAATATAATACGGAGGTCTTTCAGCACCGGAGATATCAACGGTTATTTTGTATTCTCCTACTTCTGAAAGTTCAAACTCACTGACTGCACCCGTAGTATCGGTATAAATGACCTCTCCCTTAGGTGTCTCAACGCGGATGCTGTTACATCCGGATATTACGTTAATTTGTGCGGTATCACCGCAGTAGTAATCTGTTTTCTCAATAACCTCGGGGAAGGAGTAATCAAGAAGATTTCCAAGCATTGCGAGGTAATCGAGCGAAAGTGCTATATCAGAATCGTGAAGGCTGAACGAGAATACAACCTCACGGTTTCCAAAATCATTGACACCCGTAAAGACAACGGGATTGCCCTTATAACTGTAAAGCGTGGTAAAGTCGGCGTAAAGACCGTATTTGATATATTTGGCAATATAGATGTCGTTGCCTATCATACCTTCGGTCAGCTTGCGCACTATGCTGGCGGTGGAAGATGTGAGCGTGATCTTATCCGCGCTCTCAAGAATAACCTCACCCTGAACGCTGAAACCGCTACCTTCCACATTTGCATTTGTACCGATAAACCATACCGAGCCATCCTTAGGAAGTGACGATGGATTATAAGAGTCAAATATATAGAGAGAGTAACCACTTATCGTTTTATCCTCATTCAATAAGCGCACTTCTTCTTTTTTGTAATCCTCTGTTGACATTACTGCAATATTGGCTGTGCTAACGGATTCAATTGCACTCTTAATAAGGAAAGGGGTGTCGCTGATAAGAATTGCATTGTACGCATTCTCGCTCTCTACGTCATATACGGTCACACTGTTGTCATCGGAGTAAGCATCTTCACTCTTGATCACAACACTTAGCGAATAAAATTCGGAAATCTCAACCGTAAAGTTAAAGGCTGTACGGGTATTGTTAAGAGCCTGCACCTTTGTGGAAGACGCAGATTCTGAAACGTTGTCAAAATATAGTTCAACGTCAACGAGTCTGTCCGCACCGTAGGAGACAACGTAACCGCTTACGGTAACGGTATTTTTGCCCGTCTTGATATATGTAACATCCTCAACGGAAACATTATTTTCGCTACGCGAAACGTTGATTATCTCTACGTTTTCCGCAGTATCGTATTCGGTATCGGTAACGAGATAAACTTTGGTAGACGGATTTTCGTCAAAATACCCCTGCGCCTCACCTATTGCTTTGGTATAATCAATTGTACCGCCAAAGCATTCGAGTGCAGAAAGTCTGTCAGATATGCGATCCTTTTTGTCTGTCTTCTCGAGAACCACCTCTGTTGTACCGCCGACAAGAATCAAGGTATAAGTGCTTCCGTCCTTTGATTCATCAACGATATCAAGGATCTCGCCTTTAGCAAGATCAAAACGGCTGACACCGTTCTCTTCCATATTCATACTTGCGGAACCATCGAGAATAAAGCAATATTCATGCGCAGCACCGGGCAGAGTAACAATGGGATGAGCAACTGCCATAGAAAGCGTGAATACGAGAAGAAGTTGAAGTATAAGGCTGATTATACCGGTTATCCTTGAGAGTGGGTTTCTTCTCTTCAAAAACCTCTCACTAAGTCGCCAAAGATAAGTTGAAGCAATCGTCTGCTCCGTATATCTGTTTTTGATAAGGTATACGATAATAAGGATCGGGATACCTATGAGGCCGAGAAGACCTATGGGATAAAGAAACGTCATTTCACTACCCCCTGCTCCTCGAGCTTACCGAAGAGTATCTCGCCAATATCGTCCTCCGCGGATGCGAGAAGATAATTCGCGCCGCGTGAGAAGCAATAGTTACGTATCCTGTCGGTAGCATAAGCGAGTGCCGCCTTGTACGCCTTTAGGATATCTCTGTCGATATTCTTTTTATAAGTTTTTTCAAAATTCTCTGAGTCAAATAAGTGCATTTTACCCGTAATCTGAGGAGTAAGCTCCTCACCGGATAAGATCTGTATACAAAATACGTCGCGCTTCTTGTTGACGAGGTGATCTATAGCGGTCTCAAAGTCGTTATCTGTCAAGAAGTCGGAAATTATGACCGACATACCGTCACCCATACCAACAACGGACGGAAGTATCGCCTC
Organism: Eubacteriales bacterium; assembly: GCA_045634385.1. Lineage (GTDB taxonomy): Bacteria > Bacillota > Clostridia > Oscillospirales > CAG-272 > UBA1740. The sequence goes on from JAZRAE010000029.1 coordinate 19,728, forward strand.
ACTTATGTAGCTGTCACCGTCGAATTCTATTTCATTGAATTTGCCCACTCTGTTAAAGAAGGACTCCTTACCCACCGTCGGTGGAATAAGCTCTGTCACTTCCCTATCCTTGATAACGTAAACGGACACTCTGTCCATCTCGTTGACTGCCATATACGTAAGAGCTGCCGCAAGGCGAACTGCCTGCTCTGCCTTTTCTCCCTTTCCGTAATCCATAGAACGGCTGGCATCGATATATATTCTCGTGTGCATCTGTCTTTCGTCAAGAAACAGCTTAAGATAAAGCTGATCAAAACGAGCAAAAGAATTCCAATCGATCTTGGTTATATCGTCACCCGGCATATAATCACGGTAATCAGCAAATTCGCAAGAAGAACCAAACGAGCCGTATTTGCTCTGTTTATTGCCGCCAAACATTCCGGCAACGTTGTTCTTGAGAAGTGTCTCAAGGATATCAAGCCTTGAGAGAAACTCTTCGTTGATTACATATTTTTTCATTTAGGGCTTTTTAGTTTCCTTTACAAGCATTTCAATTACGTCATCCGTGTTAAGCTTATCGTTGATCGCGGCATAGTTTACCTTAACTCTATGGCGAAGAACGGGGCCTGCCAAAGCATCGATATCAGCGTAGGATACGTTGTAATTACCGTGCATAAGCGCACGCACCTTAGCAGCGGTGATAAGGGCCTGAGCAGCACGGGGAGATGCACCATACTTTACGTACTTGACGGCTGTAGCAGACGCACCGTCGACCTCGGGGTGAGTCGCGGAAACAAGGTTTACCGCATACTCAAGCACATCGTCAATGATCGGAACGCTTGCCGCAAGCTTACGCATGCCGAGGATGGTCTCGCCGTCCATAACAGTCTCTGCGGTCTCAAGCATAGTTGCCTGTGTCATGGTGACGATGTTTTTAAGCTCCTCTGTGCCGGGGAACTTCATTATGAGCTTAAACATAAATCTGTCCATCTGAGCTTCGGGAAGCGGATATGTACCATCCTGCTCAATGGGGTTCTCAGTAGCCATTACAAAGAAGGGCTCTGCTATAGCGTGAGTTGCTCTGCCGATAGTTACCTTGTGCTCCTGCATTACCTCAAGCATCGCAGACTGAGTCTTGGGAGTTGCACGGTTGATCTCGTCCGCAAGTACGAGGTTGGCAAATATAGGACCTCTGCGGAAGACGGTGCGCATATTTCCGTCCTTATCCTTTTGAATGATGTTCGTACCCGTCACGTCGGAGGGCATGAGGTCAGGGGTGAACTGAATTCTTGAGAAAGGAAGTCCAAGAGTACGGCTAAGGGAACGAACAAGTCTGGTCTTACCTACTCCGGGAACACCCTCAAGAAGCACGTTACCGCCCGAAATGATGGCAATGATTATATTTTCGATAACCTCTTCGTTACCGACGACGTCTTTTGCAAGCTCCGCCTTAATGCTCGCAATTCTCGCACTGAAGCTCTTTGCGTTTTCCATATTTTCCATTTATGTGTCCTCACTTAATTATTTTCATTTTCAGCCGTACCGCCGAAGAGCTTACCGAAGTAATCTTCCGCCGCATCGGAAATTTTGTCCGACGTCTTGCCGTCGGTGATCTGTTCGTTTGCCTTGGCGAAATACTCGTTAAGGAGCTCACCGTAAGGCCTATATGTATTGGTATCGGGGTCATAGACCAAGTCATTGCTGCCGTAGATAACGTCACCCGTGCCAAGTCCGCCCGAGCCTATGGTATTTTCAGGATCGTCAACCGGAGGATCTACGAAGGGATTATTTTCTGTCGATGGATCGCGAAGATCGATGTCCGTATCCGGATCAGCCGCTACAAGATCGTCCTCGGTTATTCCAAAAAGACTGCAAAGCTTATTGATAACGACGTTTATCGTAGATCTGTTGACGTTCTGCACGATAATTTCACTTGAGATTTTTTTGCCAGCATCAGCGAACTCATCAGCAATATTTCCCGAGCCGTCCTTCAGCTCCGCACTCAATCCCTTGAAAATGACGTATATGGGATCATCCGAGCGAACACCCGAGGAGGCGAGATATGAATTGAACTCATCCGCAACAAAATTGGCATCATCGTAGCTCACATTATCAAGAGACTCACCAAGTGTTTCAAGTGCGTTTTTCGTACCGGAGCCGGAAAGCTCTCCGAGAGCTTTAGAAAGGCTGAGGATATTCTCATTTGAGCTTTGAGCGAAGGTAACCGAAAGTGCCTCTGCAGAATTCGCCTTTGCCAATGACTTATTGATTTCAATAACCGTTGTTATGGCCTTTGCCTTCATTTCGGAAAGATAACTCGACTCTTCAACAAAATCCAGCAAACTGTTAAGTTCATCGAGAGTTTCACTTTTAAGGTTTTCATTTGTATATGAATTTTCCACAATCGTGATAATCTCTGCGAGAGCGGTTATTATCCATTGCTTATCAAACTCATCTATTGGAGTCTCACCGCTGCCCGCCTTTACCGGAAGTATCCAAGCTCCAAAAAAGCAGCCAAGTGAAATAAAGAAGACAAGAAGTCCTGCAATAAGAGGCTTTGACTTAATCATTTTCTTCTGTTGGTTGCCAAGACGCTCGTCGGCATCTTCGCGCTGTAATGCAGCAAATCCGCCCTCGTCATGACGAAGCTCTATCATCGTGCTGACTTTTTCATTAAGCGAATAGACCGAATCTAACCGTTTGGCAAGCCTCCTTTCGGATGGCATAAGAATAAAGTACAATATAAACGAGATCGGTATCGCTACACCGCCCAATAAGAAGTAGTAAAGAAGTTCAGCCTCTTTTCCCGAAAGTTTAGACACAAGCATCATCACCGCAAGAGCAACGACGGATGAGCCTATTCCAAGCAAAAGCGAGGCGAACACAGCTTGACGTCTCACCCTACTTTTAAATTTATAAAAGCTATTAAACATTTTCTTCCTTTCATTTTCGCGCATAAAAATAAAAAATTTACACCTCATTGTATCATACATACCCATTTTTGTCAAGTAAAACGGGAGTTTTAACAAAAGAAGTGCAAATTTTTAGAGATTATGCCGTATTTTGTTTATTTTAAAGGTAAATAATTTGTATTTTAAAACGAAGAGATGTTAACAAGGTTTTTCTCATAGTTCCAAAACGAGTAAGGCTCTGAGATTATCCGCCGCCATTTCTGCGCTTTCATATCCACCGTCTACGAGAATAACAGCACCGTAGACCATAGAGAGAATCTTGAATACAATAGCAGATGGATCATCGATTCCCTTCTGTTCGGCATATTGTTCTGCGGCAACCGAAATGGGACGGTCAAACTCACGCAGCGGTCCCCGTCCACCCTTATCAAGTGTCGAGGTTGCGGATATCACCGTACGGAAATTTCCGTTCGCAATCCAAAATCGCAAGCCCGCAACAGCAAGCTCGGTAAGTAGCGCTTTTGAATCCCGGGCAAAAATCTCAAAGATCTGTCCCGAAAGTAATGTCCATCCGTCTACAACATACTTTATAACCGCGCCAATCAACTCGTCCTTATCCTTGAAATGGCGATAAGGCGCAGCGCAGGATACACCTGCGTCCTGTGCAACACGGCGAAGTGAAAAATCGCTGACTCCATGAGTCTCAAGCTCTTTAAGCCCCGAAAAGAGAAGTCTTGATCTGACGTTGTCCGGAGTAAAGTTATCTTCCATCGTTATATTCCTTTCGGTTAACAGTATTAACATCAACATATTATCACATTTTTCTCTACATTTCAAGTACTTTTCCGAAAAGACTTGACTTTTTTTTCATTTGGTGTATAATATTGATATAAGCAAAGTTAACATTGTTAACATCGTGGAGGCTATATGGTGAATGAAGTGATGTACAAGCTCGGTTCTCAACGATCCGAAATCAGAGAACTTTTCGAGTACGGTAAGAAGAGGAAAGAAGAACTTGGCGAGGAGAATGTGTTTGATTTTTCGCTCGGCAATCCGAGTGTTCCTTGTCCCGAAAGAGTAACGAAAGCATTGTCCAAGCTTATAAATACCGAGAGCGCAGTCATACTTCACGGCTATACCTCAGCACAGGGAGATGCGGACGTAAGAGATGTAATCGCACGCGAGCTCTCGCACATTTACAGCTTCGAGGTTTCAAAGGACAATCTGTACATGACCGTCGGTGCGGCAGCGGCTCTTACTTGTACCTTAAACGCTGTAGTTTCTCCGGGCGAAGAAGTGATCTTACTTGCTCCTTATTTCCCCGAATACAAAGTATTTGCAGAAAAAGCGGGAGCGAATGTCAAGGTAGTTTTGTGTCAGGAAGAAAACTTCTTTCCAAATCCGGATACAATATCCGATGCAATAAATGAAAAGACCGCGGCAATCATCATAAATTCACCCAACAACCCCACAGGTGCGGTCTATCCCGAGGAGTGCATAAAAGCCATCTCATCCGTGCTCATGGCAAAGTCAAAGGAATATGGCAAGGATATTTATCTGATTGCGGACGAGCCTTACAGAGAGCTTGTCTACGACAGTTCGGAAGTCCCCTTTATTCCACATTATTATAATAACACCATTGTTTGCTATTCTTACAGTAAATCTTTGTCAATACCGGGAGAGAGAATAGGCTACGTCTTGGTAAGTCCAAGGGCAAATGAAAGCCGGAAGATATATGCCGCCATATGCGGAGCAGGTCGTTCACTCGGCTATGTATGTGCGCCTTCTCTTCTGCAAAAAATGTTACCTGAATGTATTGGCTTAACATCCGATTTAACCATTTATGATACAAATAGACAACTTTTGTTGACAAAACTTATAGAATACGGATTCGAAGTTGTTAAACCGCAAGGCGCATTCTATTTATTCGTTAAGTCTCCTATAGAGGATGCAAAGGCGTTTTCGGAATTGGCGAAGAAGTTTGAAATTCTTATTGTGGCAAGTGACAGTTTCGGATATCCCGGATACGCAAGGATATCCTACTGCGTAAAAACCGAACAGATAGAAAAGTCCCTGCCCGCCTTCAAATCATTGGCATACAGCCTTGGACTTTCGGAGAAGAAATATGAAAAATAAACTAACAATTGCAAGAGAAAAAATAAACGAGATCGACAATGAGATGCGTAAGCTTTTTATTCAAAGGCTCGAGGCATCCGAATTAGTCGCAGAATACAAAAAGGAGAACGGCCTTGAAATCCTCGATCCAATAAGAGAGGCTGAGGTTATAAGACGCAATTCTGAGGCTGTGGAAAACAACGTATACAGAGAATACTACGTCAACTTTCAAAAGAATACAATGTCCTTGTCTCGTGCCTATCAAGCAAGACTTTTAACGGGTATGAAGGTTGCTTATTCGGGTACTGAAGGAGCATACGCCCATCTTGCCTCGCTTAAGCTCTTTCCCACCGCGCAGGCTATTGGCTACGGTAGCTTCGATGAGGCTTATTCGGCTGTTGAAAACGGAGAATGTGACGTTGCTGTACTCCCTATAGAAAACAGTTACAATGGTGATGTCGGTCAGGTGAGTGATTTGATGTTCTCCGGTCCCTTATACGTCAATACCGTAACAGAGCTTGCAATATCTCATGATCTGCTCGCGCCAAAAGGTACAAAAATCGAGGATATAAAAACGGTAATTAGCCATCCGCAGGCTCTCGGTCAATGTCACGGGTTTATATTAAAAAACAAATATGCGGAAATGGAATTTGTTAATACAGCCTTGGCGGCAAAATATGTCAAGGAGCTGAACGATGGTAAATCTGCCGCTATAGCAAGTGCAGATGCAGCAGAGATATTTGGGCTTGAAGTTCTTGCAACAAATGTCAATGAGTCACGAAGCAACACGACAAGATTTGCAGTATTTTCACGCTCAGAGAACAGGAACTCCATCACAGATAAGCGCGTACATACGATTCTTCTCTTCACCGTACGCCATGAAGCCGGTGCACTTGCTAAAGCACTTGACGTTATTGCAAAATACGGCTTCAATATGGGCGCACTACGCTCTCGTCCTATGAAAGAACTCTTATGGCAGTATTACTTCTACGTTGAAACAGAAGGCAATCTTGATAGCGCAGAAGGCAAAAAAATGATGGAAGAGCTAAAACAATACTGCGACAGACTCAAAACCGTAGGTTCATACACAGTGATATAATCCTTAATGAACCTTGGATATCATAATCCAATACATCTAAATTCTAACGAATACGGAGTTTAATATGACTGTTTTAAATATGAATCTCGGTGAGAATTCCTATCCTATAAATATCGGTAAGGGGATTCTTGAAAGAGTAAGTGAATATTTTAATCTTGACAGAAAGGTGTTCATAATAACGGATTCCGGAGTACCGCGTAAATATGCGGAAAAGGTTGATAAATTATGCAAGAATTCAACCATTTTAACAGTTGCGGAAGGTGAAAGATCAAAGAGTATATCCACGCTCGAAAAAGTACTCACAGAAATGAGTAACGCCGAACTTGGAAGATCAGACTGTATAGTTGCAGTCGGTGGCGGAGTTGTCGGAGACCTTGCGGGTTTTGCCGCCTCAATATATATGAGAGGCATTGATTTTTATAATATACCGACCACCTTGCTCTCTCAAGTCGATTCATCTATAGGCGGTAAGACAGCAATAAATCTTGGCGGAATAAAGAATATTGTCGGATCATTCAAGCAACCTAAAGCTGTTCTTATTGACCCGGATGTTCTTACCACATTGCCTAAAAGGCAGATGAGAAACGGTCTTTGCGAGGCGATTAAAATGGCTGCAACATGCAACGAAAAGCTATTTGAAAAGCTCGAGTTGCTTGATGAAGAAGACATATACAATAATATAGAAGAAATAATCGTCGAAGCACTCAAAATTAAGAAGGCTGTAGTCGAAGAGGATGAGCGTGAGTTAGGCTTGCGCAAAATACTGAACTTCGGTCACACACTTGGCCACGGAATAGAAGCTAACAAGGATCTGTTTGAACTCTATCACGGAGAGTGCGTTTCACTCGGCATGATACCGGTAAGCTTTGGCGATGCAAAAAACAGAATAGAGTCACTGCTTAAAAAAGTCGGACTTCCGACCGTCTACTCCGGAAATATAAATTCAGCACTCACCTTTGTTGCGCACGATAAAAAGTGTTCCTCGTACGTGTTATCCATCGTTGTGTGTGAAAAAATAGGAACTTGTAAAATTCACTCCTTAAGCGTAAATGATTTTAAAGATTTGGTTTTAAATCACTATAATTGTATATAATTATTTACAAATAATGTATTATAGAGGATATATATGAAAAATTCATTTGGAAATAACATTTCAATAACACTGTTCGGAGAAAGTCACGGAGAAATGATCGGCGCAGTGCTTGACGGTATCCCCTCAGGCGTGAAGATAGATAGAGAAGCGATAAAAAGAGAGATGAACAAAAGGCGTCCTCAGGGTGAAATATCGACCTCGCGCAAAGAAGAGGATGAAGTGAAAATCGTGAGCGGTGTAATGAATGACGTATCGGTAGGTACTCCAATCACATTACTTATTCAAAATGCAAATGTTATAAGCAAAGACTATTCTTCACTTATAGATATGCCGCGTCCGTCACACGCAGACTTTACTGCTTCGGTTAAATACAAAGGCTATCAGGACTACAGAGGCGGCGGACATTTCTCAGGCAGACTCACATCACCTATCGTTGCTGCGGGAGCCATAGTCGAAGAAATGCTGAAAGAAAAAGGAATCCTCATAGGAACGCATATAAAAAAATTGCACGGAGTCTTGGACAGAGATTTCCAAGATTACAAAGAAGATATCATCTCACTTTCCGAAAAATCATTCCCCGTTCTTGATCAGACAAGTGAAGATAATATGTTAAACGAAATACTGAACGCCTCAAAAATGGGAGATAGCGTAGGCGGTATACTCGAGTGTGCCGTCGTCGGGCTCGAGTCAGGTATTGGCGAGCCCTGGTTTGACTCGCTCGAAGGTACGCTTTCGCATATACTTTTCTCCATTCCCGGTGTAAAGGGCGTTGAGTTTGGACTCGGATTTGGCTTTGCCGATAAATATGGCAGTGAAGCAAACGATCCATTCCGTACCGATGGTGAAAAAATATTCACTTCAACTAATCATAGCGGTGGCATAAACGGTGGTATTAGCAACGGTATGCCGATAATCTTCCGCGTGGCGATAAGACCTACTCCATCGATTTTCAAAGAGCAAGAAACCGTTAGTCTTTCAAAAATGGAAAACACCACACTGAAAATCAACGGTAGACACGATCCTGCCATAATTCACAGAGCAAGAGCAGTAGTTGATGCAGTCACCGCAATAGCTATAGCGGATGCTCTTGCAAGCTTACACGGTACATCCTACCTCGGAGGGTAATATGAAATACGGTCTTATAGGAGAGAAACTCAGCCACAGCTTCTCAAAGGAAGTTCATGCTATGCTCTCCGATTACGATTATGAGTTATGCGAGATAGCGATTGGTGACCTTGACACGTTTTTGCGTAATAAATGTTTTAAGGCTATAAACGTCACTATTCCCTACAAGGAAAAGGTTATCCCCTATCTTAGCTATATAAGTGACGAAGCAAGATTAATAGGCTCCGTAAATACGATAGTCAACCGTGACGGAAAGCTTTACGGATATAATACAGACTTTCTCGGTATGGTAGCATTGATAAACAAAATGCGCCTTTCTCTTGCGGGTAAAAAAACAGTGATACTCGGTACGGGCGGAACATCAAAAACCGCATCGGCAGTTGCAAAAAGTCTCGGTGCAAATCCGATACTAACCGTAAGCCGCACGAAAAAAGAAAATTCTATTGACTATAACGAGCTGGTAGAAAAACATCACGATGCAGAAATTATAATCAATACAACTCCCGTTGGTATGTACCCAGATAATTTCTCTGCTCCAATCGATATTTCCCCCTTCAAAAAACTTGAGGGTGTTATCGATACTATATACAACCCGATAAGAACGCGTCTTGTTATAGATGCACTTGAGAGAGGAATCAAGGCAGAGGGCGGACTTTACATGCTCGTCGCCCAGGCTGTATATGCATCCGAGATATTTTTAGGTAAAAGCTATACAACGGAAAAGCTTAATAAAATCTTCAAAAGAATAAGACGCAAAAAAGAAAATATAGTACTCATCGGAATGCCAGCATCGGGTAAAACAACGGTTGCTAATCTAATTGCAAATGAACTGAGACGAAATATGTTAGATACCGATCAAATGATAATGTCAGAACGCAAGAGAAGCATCTCGGAAATCTTTGAATCCGAGGGCGAAGCTGTATTTAGAGAATATGAAGCAGAAGAAATTATGAAAGTCAGTTTAAAGAATAATACAGTAATCGCAACCGGTGGCGGCGCGATACTCAAGAGGGATAACGTTCGTATTCTAAAGCAAAACGGAGTTCTCTTCTTTATCGACAGACCATATGAAAAGCTTGTGCCAACCATTGACAGGCCCCTGTCGTCAAGCGTCGACGCTATCAAGAAAAGATACGACGAGCGCTATAATATATATTTAAACTCTGCAGACGTAATTATTGATGCAGACGATACACCGATAAATATTGCAAAAAAAATTATGGGAGCGTTTTACAAATGACAAAGCTATATTACGTCCTCAACGGTCCGAATATAAATATGCTCGGTATACGAGAGCCGGAGCATTACGGCAAAGATGACTACAAAGCACTCGTAACGTCGGTCAAAGAGACCGCGAAGAAGCTTGGCGTTAAGGTCAAAATTTATCAATCAAATCACGAAGGTGATCTCGTAGATAAAATACAAGAAGCATACTTTAAGGGTGCCGCGGGTATCGTAATCAATCCCGGAGCATACACACACACGAGCATTGCTCTTCTCGATGCGGTAAAGTCTACCAAACTGCCAACCATAGAAGTACACATCTCAAAGGTTGAAGATCGTGAAGAATTCAGGCAGGTCAGCTACGTCGGCCTTGCAGCCGAGAAGAGAATAACCGGTCGCGGCATCCAAGGATATAGTGAAGCTCTTGAATATCTTTATAATAATTAACTTCGATTTTTGACAATAATTATTTACATATAAAGCATATTCGCCCACTTTAAGACAAGGAAAACAACAATGAATGTAAAAATACACAAGGGTAAATCGCAAGGTTCTGTCAAAGCTCCTCCTTCAAAATCAATGGCCCACAGAATGCTTATCTCAGCGGCATTGGCCGAAGGAGAGAGTACCATATCGGGGATATCCGAATGTGAAGACGTTTTGGCAACTATCAAATGTTTAAAAGCACTTGGTGCACAGATAGTACAAAAAGGGGATGTTGTTACGGTTAGCGGAGTAAATATGAAAACCGCCTCCCCACGTTCCGCATTAGATTGCAATGAAAGCGGCAGTACATTAAGATTTCTATTACCTATTGCGCTTCTATCCGGAAAAAACACACTCTTTATCGGTGCAAACGGTCTGATGCGAAGACCTATGCACGTATACGAGCAACTTTGCAAACAGAAAAAACTCTCTTACAACTCTGATGGTGAAAGCATTGTCGTTCGCGGTCCAATTGCCGCAGGAGAATACGAAGTAGTAGGAAATGTGAGCAGCCAGTTTATCAGTGGCCTAATCTTTGCCCTGCCCTTACTTCCGACTGACAGTAAAATTAAAATTATTCCTCCAATAGAAAGCAAATCCTATATTGATCTCACTATAGAAGCACTCGCGCTATTTGGTGTTAGCATTAGATGGGTGGATGAAACAACACTATTTATCAAAGGAGGACAAAAATACCTGCCTTCAAACCTCAATGTCGAAGGAGATTATTCGGGTGCGGCGTTTATAGACGCGCTGAATTTATTTGGATCAAATGTAACTGTTACAAGTCTTAATCCAAATAGCACTCAAGGTGATAAGGTATATAAGACGCTCTTTGATATGATTAAGAAAGGCGTTCCAACCATACATATCGGTAACTGCCCCGATCTTGGTCCTATCCTTTTTGCAGCGGCCGCAGCAAAACATGGTGCGGTCTTTACAGGTACTAAAAGGCTCAAGATCAAAGAAAGCGACAGAGCAGCCGCAATGGCGGAAGAATTATCAAAATTCGGCGTATCGGTTACCGTATACGATGATAAGGTTGTGGTCTATCCCGCAACATTCCACGCACCGACCGAGTCGCTCTCGGGACATAACGATCACAGAATAGTAATGGCTTTGTCAATTTTATTGACACTCACGGGCGGCGAAATCACGGGTGCTGATGCAATAAACAAGAGCTATCCTTCATTTTTCGAGGATCTTAGAGCGCTCGGTGTTGAGGTAGAAGAATATGAACCTAACTAAAGATACAAAAATACTCATAATAGGTCTCGGTGTAATAGGCGGTGGATATGCAGCTGCACTTACCGAAAAGGGGTATTCGGTAGGATGTATAACCAAGGAGCAGAAGGATATTGATTATGCTCTTGAAAGAAATATGATCAAATTTGGCACAACAAAGGTTGATCCCTCGATTATTCAAGCGGCAGATCTTATCATTTTTGCACTTTACCCGACTGTTTTTATCGAATGGATAGGAAAATATCAGCATCTTTTTAAGCCAAACACTCTAATAACTGACGTATCCGGTGTAAAAAGTACCGTTGTTGACAAAATACAAAGTATGTTGCGTGACGACGTAGAATTTATATCTGCTCATCCGATGGCAGGACGTGAAAGAAGCGGTGTGGAATTCTCCGATCCTGAAGTTTTCAAAGGTGCAAACTATATTGTTACCCCAACAGAAAAAAACACCGATGTAGCCATCTCCGTATGTAAGCAACTCGGTGAGATACTTGGGTTTGCAAGAATAAGCACCTTATCTCCCGAGGAACACGATGAAATGATAGCCTTTCTCTCTCAGCTTACGCACTGTATCGCGGTTGCTCTTATGACCTGCAACGAAGCCGAAGGACTTGAAAAATATACAGGTGACTCTTTCCGTGATCTGACAAGAATAGCTAAGATAAACGATGCGATGTGGAGTGAACTGTTCTTGATGAATAAGAATGCTTTGATTAAGGAGATGGATGCGTTTATAAGCGAGGTTGATAAAATGAAGGAAATGATTATTTCCGGAGATCGAGAAGCCTTGCGTGAAATGATGCGAAGATCTACAAGCAGACGTTCTCTCTTTGACAAACCTACGAAATAATACCGAAAAATGTAATAAAACAAAGAATTTTACACATGATAAACCAAAAGGACGGTAAATATGGAAAAGAATTTAACCTTCTACAGAAAGTTGCCAATCCCTAAGGAAATTAAAGCCGAGTTTCCTATTTCCAAGGAGCTCGCAGACTTAAGACAAAAGCAGCTCGACGAGATGAAAGATATATTTGAGGGCAGATCAAACAGATTGCTACTCGTTATAGGCCCCTGCTCTGCCGACGCAGAAAAACCCGTGCTTGACTACATATCACGTTTAAGAACCGTGCAGGACAAGGTCAAGGATAAGGTTATGATCATACCGAGAGTATACACCAACAAGCCGAGAACCACGGGTGAAGGCTACAAAGGTATGCTCCATCAGCCCGATCCCAACGCAGCGCCCGATCTTCTCAAGGGAATCGTTGCGATAAGACAGCTCCACCTCAAGACTCTCTCAGAGACAGGATTCTGCCCCGCCGACGAAATGCTATACCCCGAGAACTACAGATATCTCTCAGATATACTCGGATACGTTGCCATTGGAGCTCGCTCATCCGAAAACCAACAGCATAGACTCGTATCAAGCGGTATCGACGTTCCCGTCGGTATGAAGAACCCAACGGGTGGTGACATCTCGGTTATGATGAACTCCATCAAGGCAGCACAATCAAGCCATACCTTCCTCTACAGAGGCTGGGAGGTAGAAAGTAAGGGCAATCCCCTCTGTCACGCAATACTCCGTGGCTACGTGGACAAGCGCGGTCAGTCCCATCCTAACTATCACTTCGAGGACCTGTACTCTCTTTGGGAGACCTATCAGGCATCCGGTCTTCAGAATCCCGCGGTGATCGTAGATACCAACCACGCAAATTCCGGAAAGAAATATCTCGAGCAACCGAGAATCGCAAAGGAAATACTCCACAGCGCGAGATACTCTCCCGAAGTTCGCTCCATAGTCAAGGGACTCATGATAGAGAGCTATATCGAGGACGGTGCGCAGAAGATTTCCGACTGTGAGATCTACGGCAAGTCGATTACCGACCCCTGTCTCGGGTGGGAAAAGACGGAAAAACTTATATACGATATCGCAGACGCACTTTAAGATTAACAAAGGAACAATGTCAGTTTTTTTGCTGTTTTGTTCCTTTTTTTGTTAGTGTGCGATCAATCGGTTAATTGACATATGTTGTATAAATGCTCATATAAAATGAATAAGTTGTAAATTATGAATTAAGTTGTGTACAACCTTGACTTTTTCATTTAAAAGTGTTAATATATATGATGGCTTAATTTAATCTAACGCGTATATTATTTTTAAAGGAGCAAATATATGAATTTCAGAAAACTGATCTCGCTTCTCCTTTGTCTCATACTTACCATCAGCTGCGTGCTTCCGCTCGTTGCTTGTGGCGGCAAAGACAATGGCGATGATGACGAGAACGACACCCCCGGCGGCACTGTTGTCGGCGGAAATGGAAACGGCGGCAGCACAACCAATAGTGAAACCGAATATACCGTCAAGGTAGTTACTGTCGGCGGAATGCCTCTCGAGGGCGTTATGGTGTATATCCATAACGGTGACGGATATAGCATTTGTACCGCACCCCAGGAGACCGATGAAAACGGTACTGCTAAATTTACTCTTAAGACGTCTAACGATTACTCCGTGCAAGTAGACGGCGCACCAAAGGGTTACAAAGTAAGAGAAGGTATGACTAAGGATGACAGATACACCCTTACCGCACCCGATACCGTAATCACCCTTTCCTCTGCACCTATCACAACCGGAGGATTTGCAAACTCATACGAGCTCGGCGACGTTATGTACGATTTCACTCTCACTGACGTGAACGGTGAACAGTACAAGCTCTCTGATATGCTTAAGACCAAGGATATGGTTATGCTTAACTTCTGGTATGAGGGCTGTTCGAACTGTGCGTATGAGTTCCCCTATATCAACAACGTATACAAGAACTACAAGGATGATATCGAGATCCTTGCCATTAACGACTACTCAACAGATACAGTTGACAGTGTTAAGGGTTACAGCGACTATCTCGTAAACTATTGGGGTACTCTTGACCAGGGTGACGAGCTTGCGATGCCTCTGTTCAAGGTTGGTAATGAAGCAAGTGATCTCACTCTCTCCAAATTCCCCAGTGAGGGTTACCCCACAACCGTTATCATCGACAGATACGGCGTTATCTGTATGATCGAGGTCGGTGCAGTGCTTGGCGACTCCAAGTGGAAGAACGTGTTTGACTTCTTCGTGGGCGATGACTACAAGCAGACTCTCATCACCGACAACTCCATCCTCAATCCTCAGATCGAGCCCACCGTTAAGTGGGATGATGACTCCGCAGAGGAGATTGCAAACGCATTCAACAGCGGTGACATCACGGTAACATACGGCCCTGAGACCAGTGAAAAGGATGCTAAGTATGCTTGGCCCTTCATCGTTGACACCTACAACGGTGAGACCGTAGTACGTCCCTCCAACACCGGTATTGATAATTCCTACGCTATTCTTTACGCAGAGGTTTCACTCAAGCCCGGTCAGGCAATTATCTTCGATTACTTCGCATCAACTCAGAATGACGATTACGGCACTGACGTGCTTTACATTCTCGTTGACGGCAAGGATATTTATTCTATCGCAGGTGTGGGCGATAAGTACGAGACATGCTGTACTTACGTTGATCCCCGTAAGCCTACCGAGGCAAATAAGGACGAGGTTGCAACCTACACTGTAGCCTTTGCATTTTACAAGGACAATGTTGAGTCTGCAGGTGACGACACAGTTTATCTCAAAAATCTTCGTGTTGCTGATAAGGAAGACATTCCCGTTAAGACATATATCTTCCGTTATGCTGCAACAGATCTCAACGAGACAAAGGATGGCTTCAATTCTTACGTGAACGTTTACCTTGCTCCCGATGGATACTACAGAGTCGGTGATCCTTCGCTTGGTAATAACGCACCTCTTCTTCTTGCTAACCACTTAAGCTACACTCAGTTCGACGGTGAAAAGACCATTTCCGAGAGAGTATACGAAAACTACGAGCTTATGGTTGGCGACAAGAATATGTTCAACAACTGGGTAACCTACGGCAATGCTGCGGCGAACTCCCAGATGTACTACTACACTCCCGTAACCGAGGAGCTCCGTACCATGCTCATGGCTTACTGCGAGACCTACAGACGTGTCGTTGGTAAGGCAGCAAGCGAGAACCTCTGGCTCCAGCTCTGCGTATACTACGATGCATACGGCGTTGACGAGAACGGCGATCCCGCAAAGCATCTCGAGGATCCCATCAAGGGTCTTACCGCATTCTCCGCATTTGACGTAGAGATCTCCAACGAGAATCCTACTACTCAGGGCGATATCGTAGCAAGCGCTGAGGTTACTTACAACAGAGTTATTATGCCTCGTGGTTACCTTTATAAGTTCGTTCCCACCGTATCCGGTGTATACCGTGTAACCTCTAAGAGTGATCAAGAGGTAAACGGCTGGATCTTCACAGGTACAAGTGAGGAGTGGGCTGAAAACGAAGGTGACAGAACCATTCTCACAAGTGACGAGGTTGCTGAGCGTTACACTCCCGAGCTTCTCATCGGTCCCGATGAAAACGGCAAGTATCATATCGATACCACTAACGTTTCTCTCGTCGCATATATGGAAGCAGGCAAGGCGTACTACATCGACATCGCATACTACGACGTATACGGAGTAGGTACCTTCACCTTTGATATAACATGGGTAGGCACAAGCTTCGGTCATTTCATCCAGGCATCCCCCGGACCTATCACCTATATTGAGTCCGCAGGCGGCGGTATGGGCCAGCTTATAGCCGGCGGTATCGACGTCGACTTCAAGACTGTAGACGGCGTTGAATACGCATATCAAGTGCTTGAAAGAGATGCAAACGGTAATGTAACCAAGTGGGGCGAAAAGATCTACGCAGATTTCTTCTATCCCACAACACTCTTCCAGACACAGTCTATTGAAGCTCTTATTAAGGCAAACGCATTTAACTATACTATAACAGAACGCGACAGAGAGGCTCTCATACTTCTCGACAGCATCAAGCTTGACGGTAAGGCGGCACTTATCGAAAAGTGGATCGCAGAAGAGACTGTAGCTGACGAGGCTGCAGGTGAGGCTAAGTGGGTTGAGCTTAATCTCGACACAGTAGTTAAAGACGGATACGATGGAATATATGCCGACGGCTACAGCGTTGAGCAGATTGATCTTGCCAACTACGTAATTGCAGAAGGCACATACGCACTCAAGGCTGAGTGGGGCACAGAGCTTCTCACTACCTACATCTGGAACAAGTACGAAATGGATAAGGTTATCCGCGGTGAGTTCAGCGAGGACGAAACCAAGGCTAACGAGCAGAGTGCTTTCCTCCAAGAGGTAAACGCAAGCTTCGATGATAAGTGGATCAACTATTATCAGATGAATGACGTTGTTCAGGGCAAGTTCCATAATAAAGACAACAGGACCGATAAGGATAAAAAAGCCCAGGAATACCTTGCTTACCTTGAAGAAAACGGTAAAGATGCACTTAAGGATTACTGGGATGCAGAATTCGACTCCATTGTTCCCGCTGAGGATGAAAACGTATCTGATATCTCCGAGTGGAGATACAACTACTTCTGGAACTACTACCAGATGGAGGACGTTCAGGCAGGCATCTTCCACGGAAAGGTTGATGACTATACAGAAGTAATTCTCACATACGTTGAAAAAATGGATGACGGATCTACTAATCCAGAGCGTCAGGGATGTGTAGAGGTTACAAGAGAACTCGCAGAAATTCTTGATACCCTCATTGCAAGAGAGGTATTTGAGGATGTACAAAACGGTTGGCTCAAGTTCTGCTTCTACTATGACCTTCTCGGTGATTTTGCAGAGTAATAAGGAGATTTACAATGAATTTTAAGAAACTTCTTTCAATAATTCTCGTTTGTTGTATGCTTATGGCGGTGCTTTCCTTCACCGCCTGCGGCAACAAGGATAACGACAATGATAAAACAAATGAAAACGACGGTACAGGCGATAACAATCAGGGTGAAAACAATGGTAATAAGACCTATACATTAACCGTTTTCGATAAAGAAAACAATCCTATCGAAGGTGTTAAGCTCGTTATCACTGATGAAAAGAGCTACAAGACTGTTGTTACCGGTGCAGACGGCAGAGCAAGCACAGAGCTTCCCGATACTAAGGTAAGCGTTATGATAACCTCAGTTCCCTCCGGTTACGAAAAACCCGAAAAGATTTCCGGTGTATATCACGCTGTAATTCCGGAAGGTATGTTAGGAATTACCTTTTTCCTTGATAAAGAAGCAAGCAACACAGTAAATTACACCGTAAAGGTTGTTGACCAGTTCGGTAATGCCGTTGAAGGAATGCAGATTCAGCTCTGCCCCGACGGAGTTTGTCTTGCAGATCAGTTTATAACCGATGCTAACGGTGAGATCAGCAAGGAAATGACTCCCAAAAATTCGATTGATGTAAAGCTTTACGATCTTGACGGCTATACCCTTCCGATTGTAAATGAATACGGATATCACGCAGTAATTAATTCCGGTGAGACCGAGATTACAATCACAGTAACAAGAAACTGAATCAAATAATTTACGCCCCGAGGACGATGCCTCGGGGCGTTTTTTATGCTCTATAGATTGATAATCTTACTGTGCGTTTGACATAGCCGCCATAACAAGAATCATTAAAGTATCATAGTCAAGTTCTGTAGGTTGGAAGGAATATATCTTGCCGTTTGGATCTACTATAATCGTAATAGGATAGGTTCCTGTACCACCAAGACTCTTGTAGAAATATTCGCCCATAGACGCATTTCCTTCAGCTATGAGACGATCTACGCCAAAGAGAATTTTGCTATCGGGGAAATGCTCCTCGATATACTCATCCGACTCTTCCTTTTGGTCAAATGTATGTATTGCAACAACGTCAACAACACCCTCGAGGTCGGTAGCTATCTGATCAAAATACGGAAGCTCCTTGATACATCCGGGACACCAAACGCCCCAGAAGTTAACGACTGTAACCTTGCCTTTATTACCTGCGAGATTGAAGGATTCGGCATACTCGCCTTCTCCGTTATAAATCGGAATTTCAAACGAAGGACACATGTCACCTTCCTTATAAACCACCAAGGTGTCATCGACACTACTATCAAAGAAATTACAATAAATAAGCGCACTTACAAGAACCGAAACCATAAGTACAGCAGCAATAATTCTTGTGATCAATCGGCGTTTTGCTAACTTTTGATTACTTTTTTCGGTATTTTCTATACAGATTTGTTTTTCTTCATCCGTCATATCAGGTGTTACCGGTGCGATTTCGTCAGGCGGTAAAATCACCTTTCCGCCGCGCCACGAGATAGCTTTTGTCGGACAGACACCGACACATTCACCGCAATTGATACACTCGTGATCACCAACCTCATGAATGTCCATTTTGCACTTTGAGATACAAAGTCCACAATCAACACACTTAGGTTTTTCAAGCTTTATTCCGAGAATTGAAAACTTGTTGAAAAGACCGTACAGCGCACCAAGAGGACAAATGAATCTGCAGAAGACTCTGAAGATAAACACCGAGCCGACTATAACGCTGACAGCGATTGCAAACTTCCAAGTAAACAGCGGACCAAGTCTTGCAAGTTCGCCCGCATTCACCTTGTTTGAAAGAAGACCAAAGGCACCTTCAATAGTTCCTGCAGGACATACGTACTTACAGAATCCGGGAAGCGGAACGTTGCGAAGTCCGTAAAGGACGGGAACGATCACAACAAGGAAGATAAGAAGAATGTACTTGAAGTAAGAGAGTATTCTTGTAAAACGATTTTTCTTAAGTTTAGGAGTCTTTATCTTGTAAAGCAGCTCCTGAATAAGTCCAAACGGACAGAGGAAGCCACAGATCAATCTGCCAAGGAGAATTCCGTACAGTACTATTATGCCGAAAACGTAGTACGGTGTTCTCTTCTCCGATACACCAAGTGCATTCTGCAGCGATCCAAGCGGACAAGCTCCGGTTGCGCCGGGACATGAGTAGCAATTAAGTCCGGGTGTACAAATATTTTTGAGAGGTCCTGTGTAGATTTTTCCATTAACAAAGCCCTTTATGTTAGCGTTGAAAAGCAACGCAAAATACAGTTGAATAAGCTTGCGCTTTGAAGGAACAAGCCCCTTTAGTTTTGTCAAAATTCTATTCATTTTATCCAAGTCCTATACATTCGGTACAAATTTTTATCGCCTTGTTAAGCACGTCTGCCATGCCGCCGTTTGCTACACCGATTGCGATGAAAACTATAGCACAGCCTACAAATGCGATCCTGATGCCGAGAGTTATCGGCTTTTCATTTTCCTTTAAAAACCCGTATGCCTTTACTATCAAAGAGGATGGCTGCTCGGGAATAAACCCTGATATTCCGTTAGCCTTAATAGCCTCTTTAAGAAGCTCATATTCCCTGTTATATGAGAGATCACGAATAACAACATATATCACCTCAAAAACAATCATAGGAGACAAAAATGCGAGGTAAACAAGCATACCGTGTAAAATTTCGGCGTTATATTCACCGCTGACTGCCGGGAAATTAGCAGGGTTGAGAAGATAAATAAGGGGAAGTATCGCACTAACTGCAATAACGGAACATCTAACGCAAACGAGTATTTTGCGAAGCTTTCTTTCCTTTTCTATTTTGAGAGAAAGTTCTGCATCAATCTCGGAGATATTCACTCTTTCTGAAAACTTCTTAACCAACACGGACGGGGTGCGCTCGCCTTTAAGTTTAGGCTGATCCAAAGGTAGCAAGATTGAAAGTGCCCCGCCAATGATAACAATTGAAATTGTGACGTATACCCACGCTGCGATTTTTGAGAAAGCCACGCCTATGCTCTCACGCGTAAATGGGCTCTGTCCACTCTTGTATATGGAGTAGCATGAACTTATAAATAGGATACCGACAAGCACAAGCATCAGAGAAATAGCTATGCCAAAGCCAAGGTGTATCCGCTTTTTGTTTTTCTCGGAAATATTCACTTTTCTATTCCTTTCGGATCAATTACATTTTTACACTTTAGTATAACACATCAAAACGAGAAAGTCAAGCTATCGATGTATGATGTCCTACGTGATAAAAGCGTAAGTTTACTACACGTTTTCTGTCTTGAATACCATATCTTATGGAAAAGGAAAATATTTGACAAAATACATTTTATTGTATATTTTTAACCTTTTTTTCGTAACTTTTCCCGTAGTTAGTGAAAATGTACTGTATAAATTTTACAAAATAAAACAATTTTGTTTTCTTTTTTTCTACATTTTTAATAGATATTTTCGCGAATAATTTAAAATAATGTGAATTATATTGCTTTTTTGCCCGCGATGTGATAAAATAGATAAGCGTGTCTTATATACACGCGTACATTAACGCAGAATAATAAAAGAAAGGCAAAACCGAAACATGAAAACAAAAGGAATCACAAAGGTTTCATCGAGAATCTTGATGGCTCTTTTAGCTGTAGTGATGGTCTTCACCTTTGCTGCCTCAAGTCTTGGGACTACGGTCTCAGCAGAAGATGGCGTGTTCAAGAAGAACGACTCGATCTACACAGACTATAAGAGTTATCTCGACGGCTCTGTGGTACAAGCATTACCAAAGAACGTCGACGAAAATGAAACCATCTCGGTGATAGTCAAGCTTGACACACCGACTCTGATGGATGCGTATAACAAGACGGACAAGTCAATGTCCTTCGCGGAGTACGTAAACACAGAGGAAGCTCAGGAAATCAGAGCCGATATACAGTCCGAGAAGGAGAAATACCTCATTGCTCTTACAAGAAGCGGTATTTCATACGAAACCGGCTGTGACTATGCGAATGTCCTCGCAGGCTTTGAAGTCCTTTACACAGCAAAAAACTTTGAAAACGCTTGTGAATCTCTCCCCAATGGTGCAACTGCCATCGTCGGTGAGGTATACAATGTATCCGAAACTAAGCTTGTTGAGAACAAGATAGACGTCTACGAAGAAACCGGAATCTTCGATAGTTCGGACTTTATGATCAATGGTCAGAAGTATTCGGGAAGCGGAATGGTAGTAGCGGTACTTGATACCGGTCTTGACTATACTCACCCCGCATTTGACCCTGCAAGACTTGATAAGTCTAATCTCACACTCACCAAGGATAAGGTCGCAAATCACGTAAGTAATACCACCGCGGCATCGAGAGTTCCCGGGCTTACCGCTGATGACGTATACATAAATGAGAAGGTTCCCTTCGCATTCGACTACGCAGACAACGACTCCGACGTGTACTCTCTTCACAACAATCACGGTACCCACGTTTCGGGCGTTATCGTCGGACACGACGACACCATCATAGGCGTTGCACCCGATGCACAGCTCGTTTCGATGAAGATATTCTCCGACGTTCAGGATTCTGCACGTGCATCTTGGATTCTCGCGGCACTTGAGGACTGTGTAGAGCTTGGTGTTGACGTAATCAACATGTCGCTCGGTACAGCCTGTGGCTTTAGCCGTGAGACCGACGAGGAGCAGATGTCCGGTGTCTACGATGACATCAGAGCACTCGGTATCAGCCTTGTAGTTGCGGCATCTAACAGCTTCAACTCAGCATACGGCTCGGAGAAGAACGGTAACCTCGGTCTTACATCCAACCCTGATACCTCGACAGTAGGTTCTCCTTCTACCTATAACGGTGCGCTCTCTGTAGCATCCATCAACGGTACAAAGACACCCTACATTCTCGACTCCAAGGGCACTATTATATACTTTGTTGAGTCTTCGGACAGCGCGGGTGAAGAAAAGTACTTCTTCGATGAGCTGCTCGGTACGGATCTAAGTGAAACCGAACTTGAATACGTACTCATCCCCGGTGTAGGTAATCCGTCCGACTATGACGGCATAAACGTCAAGGGTAAAATAGCTCTTGTACGTAGAGGTACAAACACCTTTGAGGAAAAAGCCAAGGCTGCAGAGGCGGCAGGTGCAAAGGCTCTTATTGTATATAACAATACCTCCGGTGATATCCGAATGAACGTAGGTATAGTATCTATTCCCGTATGTTCGGTAAGCCAGGACGACGGTGAAATGCTCGCGGCAGCAAAGACCGGCACTCTCAAGATCAGCAAGTCGCAGTCTTCCGGTCCTTTTATGTCCGACTTCTCATCCTGGGGCCCCTCTCCCTCTCTTCAGATCAAGCCCGAGATAACCGCTCACGGCGGTAATATTCTCTCTGCTGTAACAGGTCACGGCTATGACAGACTTTCCGGTACTTCTATGGCTTGTCCTAATATGGCGGGTGCGATTGCGCTTATGCGTCAGTACGTTATCACCAATTTCGAGTCAAGAATCAAGAACGAGAGCGGTGTTATCGACTACGTTGAAGTAAATTCCATCGTCAACAGACTCCTTATGTCTACTGCCGATATAGTTAACAATAAAAACGGCCTTCCCTACGCCGTAAGAAAGCAGGGCGCGGGTCTTGCAAACCTCGACGATGCAGTAGCAACGGGTGCTTACATCCTCACCTACGACAGACTCACCGGCTCGGTAATGGATAAGTCCAAGATTGAGCTCGGCGACGACCCTAACAAAACAGGCGTATATACTCTCAAATTTACGATAGACAATTTCGGTAATTCTGCACTTTCATATGATATATCAGCAAATGTTATGACCGAGGGTGTAAGTGAAACCCCCACCTATCAGGGTGAAACCGTTGTTTCCGAAGAAGGATATCTTCTCGAGGGAGCACGCGTTGAGATCACATCGACAAACGGCGGATCACTCAGTGGCAAAACCGTTACCGTCGAAGCAGGTAAGAAATGCGACGTTATCATCACCATCACTCTCGGTGAGGATGACAAGGCATATCTCGACTCTTCCTTCGAAAACGGTATGTATATTGAAGGATTCGTAACCCTTACCGCCAAGGAAGAGGGCTCCGTTGATCTTAACGTACCTTATCTTGCATTCTACGGCAACTGGTATCAAGCTCCCCTCTTTGACCTTGATTATTTCGAGACCAACAGAGACGAGCTCGACGACTCTATTGCAACTCTCGATAAAACTCTGCCCGACGCATATGCTACACGTCCTATCGGCGGTATCTCCGACGACTACGTTAGCTACCTCGGCTCATTCTACTTTGTACA
This sequence comes from Eubacteriales bacterium, assembly GCA_045634385.1. GTDB lineage: Bacteria > Bacillota > Clostridia > Oscillospirales > CAG-272 > UBA1740. Next base: position 43,079 of record JAZRAE010000029.1, read on the forward strand.
GAATCCCAAGAACAAGATAATCTCCGCATCCAGAGATTACATCGCACTCTCCAACAATGACGGCACGATAAGATCACTCCGCTTCGTTTGGGGAGGTATGCTCCGTAACTCGGAGAAGATCGTTATAACCATAACCGATGATGCAACGGGTGAGGTCATCTTCGAAAGGGTAGAAACCTCTATCCGTAAATCATACGGTGACGGCGGATCATACATTTATCCCGCAAACATTGAGATAGAGTTTGATACCGCGGACTACAACCTTAAGAATAATTCCACCTATACTGTTAAGCTTCAAGGCTACCTCAATTATGACGACGGTACAGGTGTAAATAAGACGCCCGAGGAGAACCTCAAGAGCACTTTTGAGTTCCCCCTCACAATAGACTTTGAAGCTCCCTCTCTTACAGGCTGTGAATTCTACACAGAGTATGATAAGGATGCTAAGAAAACCCGTCTTTATGCTAAGATGGCGGTATATGATAACCACTATGCAATGGGTATGCAGATCGGTTACGTAGGACTTGGTGAGTATGTTGACGAGAGCACCGGCGAAATGGTAAACGGCAATATGCTCTACCCCTTCGAGACCTATATGACACCCATCTACTCGGTACACAACGGCACGACCTACGTGACATATGAGCTTACCGACTACATATACGACATAAAGCAGAATTCTTATAACAAAAACACATTTGCAGTTTCTCTTTACGACTATGCTATCAACGAGGCTACCTACGAGATAGAGCTCCCTGACGATTTCGCAGAGCTGTATCTTGAAGAGTCCGATATAACCCTTAACCCCAACGAGGTATACACAATCACCACCAACGTGTATCCCGAAAGCGAGTGGGATGAGCTTCTCGAGTATTCTTACTCCGGAGACGCTATCCGTATCGTAAACAACAAGATCGTTGCGGTTAAGTCCGGTAAGAGCTCGGTATTTATCTACGATCCCAAAACGCAGAAGGAAGTGACGATGTCCGTCACGGTAAGAGCCCCCGGTGATGAGGGATACAAAGAGGTAACTAAACCCGTAGCAGACGTATTCAAGCTCGAAGGATATGATACACTGAACGCATTCTACTTCTTATCTAACGATGACAGAGATATCGGTGTAACAGGTGATAATATTCTCTTTAACGGTGAAAACTATTCACTCTCATTCTTCCCCTCGGAATCGGTTCGTATCAACTACAAGCTCGACGCATACTTCCCGGATGATACAACCGTGGAGTTCATCTCAAGTAACGAGAGTATTGTGACGGTTGATCAAAACGGTGTTATCGTAGCTCTGGACGAAGGCTATACCTCTATCACCGTCAGAGTTCTTCAAAACGGAAAACCGACCTATACGGCAAAGACTATCTCGATAGAGGTCAAGGATCCCTACGTAAGAACCGGTCCGACGCTTAATAATTACTACGGTGCGGGCCATATGAACTCCGGAAACGTTGAGATTCCGGAAGATATGCTCTTTACCCAGATCGGTCAGTACGCATTCTCAAACTACGACTATATACCCAAAACCGAAGAGGAAATCCTCGCAGATCCCGAATCCAATGATTCTACGAAGATTACCTACATAGGTAACGACGATATCAAGAGAGTTGTAATCCCCGAAGGCATCAAAACTATCGGTGCGTATGCATTTGCAAATCTTACCGCACTTGAAGAAGTTGTCCTTCCCTCAACCCTTGAGGCTATCGAATACGGTGCGTTCTTCAACTGTATAAACCTTAAGACAGTAAAAGGACTTGAGCACGTAAAGCTCATTAACCAGAACGCATTTGCAAACTGTAATATTTCGAACGACCTCTCGCTTGACAGCATCCACGCTATCGGTGATTACGCGTTCGCAAACAACAGAAGTCTTAAATCCATAAAGTTCCCCTCTACACTCAGCTCTATCGGTGCTTACGCATTTATGAGCAATATGTCTCTTACAAACTTTGACGTTTCAAACTGCGGCACTATTAAATACGGTCCTTACGTATTTATGAACTGTCGTTCCCTTGAGACGATCACTATGAATACAAACGTTATTCCTGCAGGAGCTTTCTACAGCTGTCTTAAACTTAAGACGGTAAACATCGGCTCGACCGTGTCTTACATCGGTGAGTATGCATTCACCGATACCGCTATAACGGAATTTACGGTTGCAAGCGGAAACCAGACCTATTACCCCTCGGCAAACAACGGTTATCTCCTCTCTGCCGACGGCACAACACTTCTTATCGTAGCTCCCGGTTTTGAGGGTGAGTTCAGCCTTACCGGTGTTACAGAGATAGGCGTTGGTGCATTCGCGGGAAATAAAAAGGTTACGTCCGTTTATATGCCCGATGTGACAGTAGTTAACGATTACGCATTTTCAGAGTGTACAAATCTTACTGATATCACACTCGGAGATCTTGCTGCAATTGGAAAGTATTCCTTCTTCTTAACATCTATAACATCCCTTCCCTCTCTTAGCGGAGTAGACTTTATCGGCGACTATGCCTTTGCCTTTACTCTCATAACCGAGGTTAGCATAGATGACAATAAGATTATCGGCGAGGGTGCATTCTGCGAGTGTACCGAGCTTAAGAAGGTCACTATAGGTAATGATGTTGTAATCGGAAAGAGCGCGTTCCTTCGTGGTACAACCACAGACGACCCGAGAAATCCCGGAAACTACCTCAACCTTGGCAATAAAGCCGTTGAAGATTTCGAAAGTGGCTTCTACCGTTATGACTATCTCTCTAAGCTCACAAGCCTTACTATCGGTAATAATGCGGATATAGGCGAGGCTGCATTTATGGGTGCAACCTATCTTACCAAAGTGAGCCTTGGCGATGGAGCACTCATTGGAAGAATGGCGTTCTACAACTGCCGTGCACTCTATGACATTGACCTGTCCGGAGCAAAGAAAATCGGCAATATGGCGTTCTCCGGTGATAACACCTACGCGTTCATAGACGCCGCAGGCACGGATTACGCCGTACGCGACAACGCATATGTGCTCGTATACTTCAACCCGATATTCACCTATGTGGATCTCTCATCCTGTGAGGTTATCGAGGATCAGGCATTCATCTACTGCAAAAAACTCAAAGAGGTTAAGCTCGGTGATAAGATAACCGAAATTCCTCATATGGCGTTTGCAAACTGCGATTCTCTTACTACTGTAAACCTTGATAATGTGGTTACACTCGGCTATGCAGCATTCGGTGAAGCAAACCTTACTTCGGCAAATCTCTCAAAGGCAGAAAACATTGGTGACTATGCCTTCACTTACTGTGAAAACCTTAATAACGTTATTCTTAATCCCATAGGCTCAAACATTGGTGAGGGTGCGTTCTCTTACTGCTCGTCCCTTAACAATATCCACCACCTCAACAAGGTGCGTGATATGAAGAACTATGCATTCGCGTATACTGATATCATCGATATCAACCTTGAATGTGCGATATCCGTCGGTGACTTTGCCTTCATTAAAGAGGCAATAACTCCCGTAAACCTTAAGCTTGGCGAGAATATTGTTACCCTCGGTGACAACCCCTTCGCTCTGTGCGAAATCGGTCCGTTCTATACCGTAGTGGAGGAAATTTGGAATGGTCACGTTGTCAAGAGCGAATATCTCTACACATACGACATCAACAACTACGTCAAGATAATCAACGGTTCTATTTACTGTGTAGTGCCCAACGGTCTTGAGCTCACCACATACGTAGGTCTTGATTACGAAGGCAATAGTCTTGATAAGGATGACGTTAAGCTTGACGAGAGTACGGTAAGAGTATCTGCAATGGCGTTTGCCGGTGCGGATATTACAAGAATAACTCTCCCCCATTCCTTGAGATCTATCGGTCATAAGGCATTCTATCAATGCGATAATCTGCAGATAGTAATATTCGAGAGCTATGAAGCTCCCGTTCTTGAGGAAGAATTCGATCAGGCTCTTTACGATGCATTCACTAACATTCCTTGCAAGGGTGACTACGAATTCACCTATTGGGAGGACACAAACGGTGATGGAAGACTTGACACCCAACTTCCCGTCACCTACTCAGGTCTTGGAATAATCCCCTATTATATGTGGAATATGTCCTCGACAAAATATAACAACATCTTCTACGGTGCTACCTTTGTTGATTACATCGGTAACAAAAATTACAGTAATATGGGCAATCTCATTATGGTTGCTCCATCAAACGGTGTATACTACGACACCTTCATACTCGATCAGTACTTCGGATCTAAGATTTCCGGTGCGGTTGCTGCGGATGACGTTACACTTTCCGCTATGGCTGCGATTAACGCTCTGCCGGAGAGAGTAACGCTCGATGACGAGCATCTCGTTATAGCTGCAAGAAATGCGTATAACCAGATCAGCAGCGTAGAACAGCAGGCACTCGTTACCGAGTATCTGCAGAAGCTCGTTACTGCCGAAAACCTAATTAAGGCGTACAAGAATTCCGGTACAACCGATACTCCCGTGATTGAAGATCCCACCGTGGATACCAAAGATCCCACCAAGACCGCACTCATAGTTCTCTCAGTAGTTGAGGCGGTAGAGATCGTCGGACTTGCTACAGCGGCAATCGTATGGTTCTATCTCAGAAGAAGAAAGCAAATGAGAGATAATCTTGCACTCCAAGGCAGTCTTACCAGAGTAACGGTTAAGAAGCCAAAAAGCGAGATAACCGAAAAGGTAGAAACCGAAGAGGAGATTGAAGCAAGACTCAAGGAGTACGAAAAACGTGCTGAAGAAGCCAACGTAAAGCACGAAAGAAACAGAAAGATTAGAAATATCGTTATTTATGTTCTTCTCTTTGCCCTTTGCCTTGGCTGTGTTGCGTTTATAACCACAAAATGCAGTAAGGACAACTCTCCTTACGCAGGCTACGGCGATGAGGGATACGGTGTCAGCATTAAGTTTGATGCTAACGGCGGTATGTTCACCACCAACACCTCGGTACTTGTAGATACCTACAGTCTTGACTCCCTTTCCACATCCGATGACGGAAATAAACTCATATCTCTTCTCGATCCGAGTGACTCCAAAAGAGGTACTCAGGCATACCTTGCTGCGAAGGTAGGTTATCACCTCGCCGGCTGGTACAGAGTGAGAACCGAAATCACCGATGATGGAGGCAACATAATAGGCTATAGCTATAGCGGTAAGTGGAATTTCGACGGTGATATGTATTCTATCCCTGCTGACAGAAACTACAACCCCTCAAAGCCCGTACTTACACTCTATGCGGCGTGGGTACCCGATCTTGTCTGCGAATTCTATTCGGTAGGCGAAGACGGAACATTAACCTTAATCGAAACAAAGGAAATCAATCCTGTGGAAAGCACAGAGATAACTCTGCCTGCTTATGATGCAGAAAACGGTGCATACGAGATCGGAGGCTACTTATACGATCTCTATTACAACGAGTATTGCACCGGTGAGAAAATCGATGGCACTTCTATAACTCATACAGGTATCTTTAGCGTTGAAACCGCTACCGTTGAGAACCCTGTAATGAAGATATATTGCAAGCCCATTGACTAAGGAGAAGGAGAAAAAATGAAAAAAAGAATAATTTGCTTGCTCCTGTGCGTGGCTATGTGCTTTTCGACATCTCTGACGCTAACAGGATGCACATCCGGTAATTCCGGAGCAGAAGCTTTCGTTATAATGACGGAAAATCTGGACGGACTCTTTAATCCATTCTTCTCAACGTCGGCAAATGACGGAACTATCGTTGCAATGACTCAGATCGGTATGCTTTCCTCCAAGCTTAACGAGGAGGGCGAGGTAGACGTGGCATTCGGTGAAAACGAATCCACGGTTACCCTCGACTTTGAACAAAGTGAGCTTAACGCAAACAATGAAACCGTCTATACCTTCGTCCTTAAGAACGGTATTAAATATTCGGACGGTCATCCTCTCACCATGGAGGACGTACTGTTCAACCTCTACGTTTACCTTGACCCCGTATATACAGGCTCTGCTACGATCTATTCGACTGATATCAAGGGTCTGGCTGCGTACAGAAACCAGTCGCTCGGAGCTGACAGCGACAACAACAGCGAGGACACCATCAATCAGACCGCTGCGAGCAGAGCTTCACAGCGAATAATGACCCTCGTACAGCTCTACTGGGACACTAACAAGAAGCTCAACGGTTCGGCGGCTTCTACAAATAACGTAAGCTACGCACAGATGGTCGAGGCCATCAAAGCGTACAATATTCAGGCTGATCTCGGTTATCTCTCTGCAGTAGCAACTTCCGATAAGCACTCCGAGATAACATATCAGTACCTGCTCGACGACTACGAGCTTGCACTCAAGTATTTCCGTGAGGAGCTTGAGAGTGACTTCAAGAATGCCAAGGATGCTTACACCGAGTCTCCCTACAAGGAACATCCGGAGTTTAAAGACGAGGTATTCTGCTTCATGTTTGCCGAGGGCTTCATCACCCCCGAGTATGAGAAGATCCCCGGAACAAACAAGGATGACAAGTCCAAGATCAAAGGCTTCCATTACAATTACAACAACGACACCATAACCACTAAAGAAGCAGCTATCGAAAAGGTATATAACGATACCGTAACTCAGGGACTTGATATGATCCTTCTTTACTGGGCAACTGCATCCAAGCTCTCTACCGACTTTACGGCAAAGGCTAAAGAAGTTATACTCCGTGAAAGTGCGATCGGCGGTCTTATCGTTCCCAACATTGAGGGTATCGTATCTCTCGGTCACACCACGGGCGTTGAGGTTGTTACAGTTAACGGAACAGAGTACAAGGTTGCACACGATCACGACGAGAACGGTGCACCCACCAAGGAAGATGAGTACGATGTGCTTCAGATCACCATCAACGGTGTCGATCCCAAAGCAATATGGAACTTTGCCTTCTCGGTTGCTCCCCAGCACTACTACGGTAAGGGCAGCTCGGTTGGCGTAGATATCGCAAACAATCAGTTCGGTGTTGAATTCTCGTCTTTCGACTATATGAGAGACGTACTTCAGACTCCCGACAACAACAAATTGCCTATGGGAGCAGGAGCGTATAAGGTAACTGACCGTTCCGGCAGTGACAATCCCGACAGAAACGATTTCTTCAGCAACAACATCGTTTACTTCAAGGCTAATACTTATTTTGAAACTGTCGGTAAGGGTATAAACAATCCCAAGATCGATAAAGTTCGTTACCAGGTAATCAGTGCTTCCAACGCCTTGGCTGCACTTGAAGAAGGCAGCGTACACTACATCACGCCCCAATATTCAAAAGACAACTACACCAAGATAGCAGAGCTTGAAAAGAAGAATTTTGAAAGTCTTCTTACAGATCAGCTCGGTTACGGTTATATCGGTATCAACGCCTCTAAGGTAACAAATATCAATATCCGTAAGGCTATTATGGCAGCGATGAACACCACTCTTGCGCTCGACTACTATGCAAGTGGAACTGCATCACAAATCTACTGGCCTATGTCCAAGGTATCTTGGGCTTATCCCAAGGGCTCGGGTGATAACATCACCAACGATAAGGGATATCCTCAGCCCGGCGGAACCTTTATTGAGGCAGATGCCGAGGAAGCAATCCTCAGCTATATGCAGGCGGCAGGCGTAAGTGCAGGTCACCCTGACCTCTCCATAACCTTCACCATTGCAGGCTCTAACCTCAATGACCATCCCACCTATAAGACCTTCAGAGATGCGGCAGAGCTGCTCAACAAACTCGGTTGGGACGTAACGGTTGAGCCCGATACTCAGGCACTCACCAAGCTCGCTACAGGTTCTCTTGAAGTGTGGGCGGCAGCGTGGGGCTCTACTATCGACCCCGACCTTTACCAGGTTTACCACAAGAATTCTACCGCTACCTCCACCCTTGCCTGGGGCTATCCTCACATAAAGGCTGCGGGAAGCGAGGAAGAAAAACAGATCCTCAACAATTTGTCGGAAAAGATTGAAGCTGCCCGTGAGACTACGGACAGAACAACACGTTCCGCACTCTATAAGGAAGCTATGGGTCTTATCCTCGACCTTGCGATCGAGCTTCCCGTATATCAGCGTTCTACGGTTTACGTATACAATACCGACATCATCAATCCCGACTCTGTACCTGACGTTGTCAACCCCTACTCCTCTCCCCTTGACAGAATCTGGGAGCTTGAGTTCGCGGAGGGCGCGTTTAGCGGCGGGAACAGTATTGACATAGGCGCTTTTTTCGGTATTTTCGCAGGAATACTGGCTGTAGCATCTGTTATACTTGCCGCCGTTTACGTAAGCAAGAAGCAGGCTGAAAAATCTCCTATGCTTGCCTACGCAGTAACACTCTCCGATATTGAAGTGGGTAACGTGAGAATTCCCGGTCAGCCGAAGCTGAAAAAACAATCTAAAGCTAAAGTTTCTACAGAAGATAACACAAGCGATGAAATCAGCGACGAAGCTGACTGCACGGAAAAAAACGAAGAAACAGAAAATATTACGCAAACAACTGACCCTATAGTTACTGCGGAAGACGTAGATACCACAGATAACATGGAAACAGAAGAAAAAACCGAGGAAGGAGAAGAAATATGTTAAAATACATACTTAAACGAATTGCGCTATCGATACTCATTCTTATTGGCGTATCACTCATAATCTACTTCCTCATCAGACTCATGCCCGTTGACTTCATTCAAAACAAGGTCAATGCAATGAACCAATCCAATACCGTACCTGCCGACGCGGTCGAAAAGCTTTATGAAATGTACGGTCTTGACAACAGTGGCTTCAAGGGTATTGTAAAGGGTTACTTCAACTGGCTTGGTGCACTTGCTAAGCTTGATCTCGGTAAGAGCTTTGTTGACTATGCTCCCGTTTCCGAGGTTATTGCAAAAAATATGGGTATATCCTTTGCAGTTGCTCTTATTGCTACCGTATTTGAGTTTATGATCGCGATCCCTCTCGGAATTACTGCGGCAACTCACCAATATTCGTTCCGTGACTATCTTGTTACCGTACTTGCAATGATAGGCATTTCCCTGCCCTCATTCTTCTTCGGACAGATGTTAAAGAACGTATTTGCACTCGAGCTCGGTTGGTTCCCGAGCCAGGGTACACTTTCCGGTTCAGGCTCGGCAACGGGTCTGGCACTTATCCCCGATTACTTAGCTCATATGTTCCTTCCCATTCTCACGGTCGTAATACTCAGTATCGGTCCGAGAATGAGAATGACAAGAACGAATATGCTCGAGGTTATGAACTCCGACTATATCCGTACCGCGAGAGCTAAGGGTCTTACCGAAACCAAGGTTATTTACAAGCACGCATTCCGTAACACGCTCATTCCTCTTGTTACTACTCTCGCAGGACTTCTGCCCTCGCTCTTCTCAGGTGCTATCATCACAGAGCAGGTATTCGGCCTCGACGGTATCGGTAACATAGCGCTCAACCGAATGATGCAGGGTGATATCCCCTTCATTATGGGTTACAACATGTTCCTTGCTATGCTTTCCGTTCTCGGTGTGCTTCTTTCTGACCTTATGTACGTAATAGTTGACCCGAGAGTCAAGCTTGATTAAGGAGGACTTATGGAAGATAAAAACATTTCTATGAATGAAGAAAATACCGAAGTCCTCATTACAGGCGAGACAGCAGAGGCAGTTGAGATTAATAATGAAACTGTAGCAGAGGTTGAAGCTACCGAAGCAGAAGCAACCGAAGATGTAGCAGAGGTTGAAACTACCGAAGCAGAGGTAACCGAAGATGTAGCAGAGGTTGAAACTACCGAAGCAGAGGTAACCGAAGCTGTTGCAGAGGTTGAAACTACCGAAGCAGAAGCAACCGAAGATGTAGCAGAGGTTGAAACTACCGAAGCAGAGGTAACCGAAGCTGTTGCAGAGGTTGAAACTACCGAAGCGGAGGTAACTGAAGATGTTGCAGAGGTTGAAACTACCGAAGCAAAAGCAACCGAGGCTGTAGCCGAGAATGAAGAAGAGGCAAAAGATACCGAAGTTCCTCTCGATAGAAACATCAAGCTTATGTCCCCCATGCAGATGGTCATCCGTCGTTTCTTCCGCTCCAAGCTCTCTATCGTAGGTTTAATAATGATCGTATCCCTCTTCCTCTTTAGCTTCTTTGGTCCTCTCGTTTACACGAGATGGGGCGAGATTGAGCTTGACGAGTCAGGTACCGTTTCCTACACTACACAAGAGATCGAGGTAGTTAATCCCGACGGCACAATCACCATCATTAAGCAGACCGTTGAGAGACAGGAGAAGGATAACTACCTTGCTCCCCCCTCAAAGGATCACTTGCTCGGTACGGATGAGCAGGGCTATGACGTATTCACAAGACTTATGTACGGCGGTAGAATTTCCCTATCGGTAAGCTTTATCGCGGTATTTGTAATCACCGTCCTCGGTGTTATACTCGGCGGTATAGCAGGCTACTTTGGCGGTGTGATAGATAATCTCATAATGAGAATATGCGACGTACTCATGTGTCTGCCCGGTATTCCGATCCTTCTTATCATCAGTACACTTCTTGAGGCGGCACAGGTTGACGCAAAGTACAGAATTTACTGGCTTATGGTTTACCTTACCCTGTTCTCTTGGCCCGGCACGGCACGTCTTGTACGCGGACAGATACTTTCTCTGCGCGAGCAGGAGTATATGGTTGCGGCAGAGGCTATGGGTTACTCCACCGCATGAAAGATATTCAAGCATCTCGTTCCCAACGTTATGCCCCAGCTCATAGTACAGATGACACTCAGCCTTGGTAGTATGATTCTCTACGAGGCTACCCTTTCCTACCTCAACATGGGTGTTAAAGCACCTTACGCTGCTTGGGGTACTATGATTAACATCATTTCCACTAATACCGATATTCTCCAGAACAACTTCAACGTATGGGGTGCGCCCGGTATTTGTATAGTAATCGCAGTTTTGGGCTTCAATTTCGTCGGTGACGGTCTTAGAGATGCCCTTGACCCGAAGAGTAGGAGGTAATTTATGAGTCTTATTGATAAAATCAAATCAATGACGGGCAAAACGGAAAATACCGATGCTCCAAAGTCAAAGAATTACCTCACAGGTAAGGAAATACGCGCGATTGCCAAGGAAAACTCAAAAATAATGTTCAGACTTGAGAAATACAAGTACCGCAAGGCAGAAGAGTCTGAATTTACCACAAAGATGAAGGATGACAGAAATATCCTTGAGATCGACAATCTTAACACCTACTTCTTTACCGATCAAGGTATTGTTAAGGCGGTAAACGGTGTATCCTTCAACATTCCCAAGAATACCACCGTCGGTATCGTAGGCGAGTCCGGATGCGGTAAATCCGTAACGAGTATGTCTGTAATGAGACTTCTCCAGGGTCCCCAGGGACAGATATACTCGGGTAGCATTCGCTTCAAGGCTTACGACTACAAGCGTGACGAAAACGGAAATCCCATTCCCAAGCTCGTTACCGATGAGAACGGTGATTACATCTACACAGAGCTTCTCGACAAAAAGGGACGCGTGAAGATGAATAGACGAGGAGAGGCACTCTACGTTCCTATGCAGGAGCATGACGAAAAGGGCCGCCCCGTATTTGAGACCGAGGAAAAGGTCTACGATATCGCAAAAATGCCTATGAGAGAAATCCACCGCATAAGAGGAAAGCAGATCTCGATGATCTTCCAGGAGCCTATGACTTCTCTTAACCCCATTTTCACCATTGGTGAACAGCTTGATGAGGTAACCTTCATCCATACTCCGGGTGCTACCAAGGAGATGGCAAAGGAGCGCTCACTTGAAATGCTTGAGCTTGTAGGTATTGCAATGCCCGAGAGAGTGTACAATTCATTCCCTCACGAGCTTTCCGGCGGTATGCGTCAGAGAGTTATGATCTCAATGGCGCTTGCGTGTGACCCCAGACTCATTATCGCAGACGAGCCCACAACGGCTCTTGACGTTACGATCCAAGCACAGATACTTGACCTTCTGCGCGATCTTAAGGATAGAATCGACGGATCTATAATGCTTATTACCCACGACCTCGGTATAATTGCCGAGATGGCGGACTACGTTGTAGTAATGTACGCAGGACGTGTTATTGAGCAGGGTACGGTTCAGGAGATCTTCCACGATCCGAAGCACCCCTACACAATAGGTCTTCAGAAGTCGAAGCCCACAATGCGCTCAGGCGCAGAGTCGGACACACTCTTTAACATTCCCGGTAACGTTCCAAACCCTGTAAATATGCCTAACCACTGCTTCTTCAAGGAAAGATGCTCGATGTGTAAGGAAAAATGCTCGGGTGATTACCCCTGCATGGTACAGGTAAGTCCCACACACTACGTTGCTTGTCACTTATATGGAGAGGAGGAGAACAATGGCTGAAAACGAAATACTCGAAAACGTCGAAGTGGTTGAAACTTACGACGATGAGTCTATAATGGCGGCGCATCTTGAGGCAAAAGAGGCCGAGAAACAAGCTGATTTTGAAAAGCCCTTTGACTCCGAGGCTCTGCTTGAGGTAAGACACCTCAGAAAGTGCTTCCCTATCAAAAAATCCATCACGGGTAAGACCTTGCAGGAGCTTATAGCAGTTGATGATATATCATTTAAGCTCAATCCGGGTGAGACTCTTGGTATAGTTGGTGAGTCAGGATGCGGTAAAACCACAATGGGTAGAACCATCCTTAAACTCCACCAGCCCTCCGGCGGTCAGATCATCTTTGACGGCAAGGACATAACAAGCTACACCAACAAGGAAATGAGAGATATCCGTACTAAGATGCAGATTATCTTCCAGGATCCCTACTCATCCCTTCCTCCCCGTAGCACGGTCGGTGATATCATCTCCGAGCCTGTCCTCGTACACGGTATCGTACCCAAAGAGCAGGTGAAGGATTACGTACTCGATCTTATGGAAAAATGCGGTCTTCGTGACTACTACTACGAGAGATATCCCCACGAGTTCTCGGGCGGTCAGAGACAGAGAATCTGTATCGCAAGAGCACTCTCGGTAAATCCTCAGCTTGTAGTATGTGACGAGCCTGTTTCCGCTCTTGACGTTTCTATCCAAGCGCAGATAATTAATCTTTTGAAGAGCCTGCAGAAGTCTATGAACCTTACCTATCTCTTCATATCCCATGACCTTTCCGTAGTTAAGTTTATATCGGATAAGATCGGTGTTATGTACCTCGGATCTATGGTTGAGTTCGGTAACAAAAAGGATATCTTCGACAATCCTCTGCATCCCTATACCCAGGCGCTCTTCTCGGCTATCCCTGAGCCTAACCCCGACGTCAAGATGAACAGAATTGTACTTAAGGGTGATATTCCCTCCCCTGCAAATCCTCCCAAGGGCTGTCGTTTCCATACGAGATGCCCTCACGCAACCGAAAAGTGTAAGCACGTGCCTCCGGCATATAGAGAGTTGGAGCCCGGTCACTTCGCGGCTTGTCACCTTCTTAACGAGGAATAAAAAATGGCAAATAAAAAACAAAAAAAGCCTAAGGTCAAATATATCGACGATGGAAGAACCATCGCGGATATGTCAGCCTTCGGCACGGTTGACAAACGCTACACAGGTCCTAAGGGCGGTTTCAAAGCCTCCTTGCAGACCTATTGGAACGCGGTAAAATTGATGTTCGTGCCTATGATGGTCACGATAGGAATTATTAGTCTTGCATTCCTCATTATGTGGTTAATGTTAACTTTAGGTTACAAAACAAACTAAAAATTTCCCCTGCACGGTGGTTAAGCCTTGCAGGGGATTTTTTAAAGTTGTATTTCTCACGGCGTGAGAAGCTATATTTTTCATACAAAAAAATTATATTACGCCGAATGGCGCAGTTATATTGTTGCTAACCGCAAAAGTTATATTATGCAAAATGTCACAGTTATATTTTCTCGCGGTGTGAGCAGTTGTTTTGAAACGCTATTGTCATTTTAAAACATCGAGATTACGTTCTACTGTCTTTCTGCCGCGCCAAGCGAATGCTCGGCGAAGAAATGTCTGCTTATCCATAGAGTCGAGCAGCTCACGCGTCAACCGGGGAATTCTCTCGCGGTGAAAGAACTCTATCGGAGTAATCACGGGCTCGCGGTTGTATGGGCAGACACTTTGGCATATGTCACATCCCCACGCGGTGTTATACTTTCGCATAAGCGCGATTTCCTCCTGTGTAAGCTCCCCCTTACGCTGGGTTATTGCGCTCAGGCAGTCGATTCCATCTCCTCTTAAAATTCCGGTAGGACAGGACCTTTTGCAAGCACCGCAGTGCATACAACCTCCAACCTCGCGAGGCAAGATAGCACCCAACAATTCCGGCTCAATATCGGTAACCACGTCACCAATAAAAACGTATGAACCGTACTTTTCGTTGATTATCAGACCATTGTCACCGACAACGCCGAGTCCCGCATGCAGGGCAGCCCCGACCTCATCTATCGGACTATGATCGCCGTACCCCTTTGCGGATATATCCGGATTACCTTCGCGCAGGGCTTTTATAAGACCGTCAGCACACTCTCTTAAAGCTAAATGATAATCAAGTGAGGCTGCATAACGCGAGATATTCACCGTCTCACCCGTATAATATGGGAGAAGGTAAATTATAACACTACGCGGCGTGAAGTTCTCTCGCTCCATAATACCGGGGTTTATCTGTCTGCAATCCGTATAAGAGAGTACCGCATAGTATTCTATACCCAAAGAGGCAAAAAATCTATCTAAAACAGTTTTCATTTTATTCACTCCAAGTTTAGTACATATATTCTATCACACCAAACACGAAAAAGCAATACATACATACTTTTTCGCATATTGACTTTGCGCGCGTTTTGATATATAATATATTTAGCGAAATGTTTTTATAGCTAAATTTTACGCATTTTTTTGCTATATGTAATTCAAAAAATGGAGGTCTTATGTTTAAGCTCAACGAAGGACTACTCGCGTATTTATTTCCCGACGGAATGCATCCTTTAATTTTCTTTGGGTCGCTTTTCATCGTTCTGCTATGCGCTTATTTCCTCGGCAGCATTAACTCTGCTATACTGATTTCAAAGCTGGTATACAAAGAGGACATTCGCACCAAAGGATCGGGTAACGGCGGTATGACAAATATGCTCCGTTCATTTGGAAGCAAAGCGGCGCTTCTAACTCTCGCGGGTGATCTCGGAAAAACCGCATTATCGATTTTTATTACCGGACTCATATTCGGCTTCTACTATTCCGCGGGAATTTCCAATAATAGCTTCTGCTACGTTGCAGGTCTTTTGGCAGTCATAGGACACATTTTTCCCGTATATTACGAATTTAAGGGTGGAAAGGGTGTGTTGGTAACCTCTACAATGGCTCTCATTCTAACACCCATACCATTCTTAATGCTGTTTTTGCTGTTTGTTGTTATTTTCTGTATGTCACACTACGTTTCACTCGGTTCTGTATGTGTTGCCGTACTCTACCCCGTTGTACTTCACGGATACTTCGCAGTTGCTTTCGAGCGTCCCATGGATGGACTGATCGCTCTGTCGAGCATACTTATCGCTTGTCTCATCGTGTGGTGTCATAGAGAAAATCTACAGAGAATCAGCAACAGAACAGAAAGAAAGACATATTTAAGAAAGAAAAAAGATGATTAAAACAGAAGCTTTTGTTGAAATAGTAAAACTATCATTCGACAAGGAAGTAATAAAGAAACTTGTATTTTCACGTCCCAAGTGTTCTGAGATCTCTAAAGTTTCAGCAAGACTTGTATCTCACAGAGGAAGGCGTATGCTTGCCTTTGAATACAGCTTACCGGGTAACACCGTGTCACATAAGAATATAGGTGAAGCGGAGATAAGCTCTATTCTTGATGAATTGTTAAGCGAATACTCACAGGCTAATCTTATAACCACCACTGGTGACGTAGAATGGAAATTGTCTAAATCCGGCAAAGAGGCTTTGCTTGGAGCTGAAAAGCTGAAAAACAAGTTGCAATTCGAAACGGTAGGGTTCGAAGCGGCTATAGAAGCTCTTGACAATAAGAAAAACTATCTACTCGTCGGCAATGAGGAATTTCTCATTAAGCTCGGTATAAGCGACAAAAACGGACGTGTACACGATAAACGTCAGGGCAAATTCAGACAAATTTGTCGCTTCCTTGAGATTTTAGAAGACACGTATCACGAGCTCCCAAAAGATGGAGATATTACCATATATGATCTCTGTTGCGGAAAGAGCTACTTGAGCTTTGCAGTATACTACTATCTTACGGAGAAAAAAGGCAGAAAGGTTAAGATGCTTGGCATCGACCTTAAGCGCGACTGTATCAATTGGTGTGCAAGCCTTGCTTCATCACTCGGCTACGTAGGTATGACATTTGTTACGGATGATGTAAGAAACACACCCAAGGGTGTGACTCCGGATATGGTTATCTCGCTACATGCGTGCGATGTAGCAACCGATATAGTTATAAACAGAGCAGTTGAGCTTGGCACAAAGGTTATCTTATCAACTCCTTGCTGTCACAGGCATATTAACGATAAGATAAGTGCAAAGAACCTGTCATTTGTGACAGACTACCCACACTTAAGAAATAAAATCGGTGATGTGCTTACCGATGCAATAAGGGTTGCAAGACTCGAATCCGAGGGCTATACCGTAGCTGCACTTGAACTTGTCGACCCGGATGATACACCTAAAAACACACTCATCAAAGCAATAAAAAAAGGCTATCCGAGCAAAGAAAAAAAGGAGAGATACGATATGATACTCGACTTTGTTCTTTGTGAGAAAAAGGATGAATACCTAAAGGATATTTAACGGATCAAGATATGATTTACAGAGCAAATAACGATGCCGAAACTGAACAAATCGGTAAAAAACTTGCAGAAAAGCTAACAAAACTTAACATAAAACGTGCATATATAGCTATGCAAGGCGAAATGGGCGTTGGCAAAACAGTCTTTACCAGAGGCTTTGTTTCACACTTTGGACGAGCAAACGTAAAAAGTCCAACGTATACTATAGTCAATGAATACAAGGTTGGAGGAGTAAAAATCTACCACTTCGACCTATACAGAATATCCGACTCAGACGACCTTGAGAGCATTGGATACCACGAGTACGTGGAGTCAGATGCATACTCAATAGTTGAGTGGAGCGAGAGAGTGCCCGAGTATATCCCCGAGGATGCCTTAACCGTCACAATATCAAGAGTTGCTGACAACGAGTCGGCGAGGAATATAAGCATCACAGGAGGCATGATATGATCATACTTGCTTTTGACAGTACGGCAAAGGCTGCATCTGTTGCAGTGTGCGAAGATGAAAAGCTTCTTGCCCTCTACAATATTGACAACGGCCTGACGCAGAGCGAGTTGCTTTTGCCTATGGCAGAAAATATGCTAAAGTGCCTTAATCTCACATTTGACGATATAGGACTTCTCGCCTGTGCGGTTGGTCCGGGCTCATTTACAGGTGTCAGAATCGGCGTGGCTCTCGTCAAGGGAATTGCATTTGGCAAGAATATTCCCTGCGTTTCGGTATCGACTCTCGACGAGTTGGCTGAGAATCTCAGGGGACTTGACGGAATCATCGTTCCCTGTATGGATGCGCGCCGCGCTCAGGTGTACACCGCAACGTATAAGGGCGAAAACGGAGAGCTGACAAAGCTTACCGAGGATCGCGCAATTGCAATCAACGAGCTTGCGAACGAACTGCGTGAATACGATGGCACACCGATATATCTCTCCGGTGATGGCTATGACGTTGCAAAGCGCGGACTCGAAGCGGTGGGTATCAAGGTTAACTTAACGCCTCAGCTCCTTATCACCGAGAACGCCTATTCAATAGCTCTTATTGCTAAGAAAAAATACGATGCCGGTGAATACGGCTCGGATCTTGATATTGCTCCAACTTATCTGCGTATGCCACAGGCAGAGCGCGAGAGACTCGAAAGAATTGCCAAAGAAAAAGAAGAAAACATAAATAAGTGAGGATACAAAAATGAGGAAAATATATATAGGAGCAGACAGCGCAGGATATACCCTGAAAACGGAGGTTATTCCCTACCTCGAGGAAAAAGGATACGAGGTCATCGACTGCGGCACAAACAGTACTGCATCCTGCCATTAT
Organism: Eubacteriales bacterium; assembly: GCA_045634385.1. GTDB lineage: Bacteria > Bacillota > Clostridia > Oscillospirales > CAG-272 > UBA1740. The sequence continues at coordinate 61,181 of JAZRAE010000029.1, forward strand.
CCCCTATTTGCAAATGCAGTTTGTGAAAATGTAAAGGATGATCTTGAAGGTTCTTTCGGTATTCTTATCTGCGGTACAGGTATTGGTATGTCGATGTGTGCAAATAAGCACAAGGGCATCCGTGCGGCACTTTGCTCGGACACCTATTCGGCAAAAATGACAAGACTTCACAATGATGCCAACGTTCTTTGCATCGGTGCAAGAGTTATCGGCTCATGTCTTGCACTCGACATCATTGACTCCTTCCTTGCGCATCCTTTTGAGGGAGGCAGACACGCGACAAGAGTGGATATGATGATGGAGATTGAAAAGCAGTAATTTTCTTTAATTACACAAAACAATACAGAGCGGTTAGCACAGTGTTAAAAACGATGTGTTTGCCGCTCTATTTTATTTATATGCAAATAATTGTTGTCAAATAAACTTATTTATCAGAAATTATCCGAAATGATTTCTTTCAAAGTATTATCACTTAATATCAACTTGCCGTATTCAGAAAGCACTTGAATAGGAAGATCGGATATTCTCTGTGCAAATTCAATCAAGGCTACTACCTGTGAAATTCCATCGGTTATTTCCTCATCTATGCTTATGTAATATCTGCCCGATTCATCGGAGTAAAGCTCGCACTCTACTCCTTCACGGTATATCGCATTCGCCGCACGAATGAGGTTCTCTCTCGAATCAAAGCGATAAATTCCTCGCCTTTTTTCCATTGTCGTAAGCCCGTCAACACTATTGAGCATACCTCTGTCGCGCGATGTGAGACCTGTGAGTTTGGTGACAAAAATTTCGCACTCGCCGCTCGGCATCGGATATAGCTGAACAAGTATCTTCTCGTTCGTGACAGAAAATCCACACTCATCCCCGGAAAGAGTAAGTATATCTCTCACAACCTGTTTTATCTCTGTTCTGCTAAACTCACTTTTTGTAGTATCTATTCCATAATTCACGCACTCTTCGGCTGAAAGTATCACCTTCAGCTTCGTATCATTAATATTCAAAAAATTCAATATTTCTACCTCTATCTTTAATAACCTATATCCATTGTACTCCTTTTTGCCGTCAAATGATACAAGTAAATGATGTGTTCTCTTCCTTATTTTTCTTTTTTTCTTTGTTTTAAACTTTTTCTTCATTTTTTAGAAAAAAGTGTTGATTTTAAAAACAAAATATGCTAAAATATATCACCGCAGGGATTTTTCCCTCTTTTTTTTAAAACGGTGAGTTCGAGACCTTCCTCACCGTAGAGTGCTTTGCATTCTGACAAAAACAAAACTAAAGGAGAAAAAATGAAAAGAAACGCAAGAAGGGTTACCTCATCAACCCGCTATCTGACACGCGGAGCGCTTATCGCGGCTCTGTACATCGGGCTGACCTACGTATCGACAATTTTTGGGCTTTCGAGCGGAGTTATTCAATTCCGTATTTCCGAAACTCTGTGTATTCTGCCGATATTTATGCCCGAAGCAATCCCCGGACTGTTCATCGGCTGCATTCTCTCGAATATAGTCAGCGGATGTGTTATATGGGATATCATATTTGGAAGTTTAGCCACACTCATAGGAGCAGTCGGTGCATATCTACTCCGAACTGTACCTGTGAAATTTAAATGGGTTGCAACCTTACCTAACCTCGTATCAAATATGGTCATTGTACCGTTGGTTCTTATGTTTGCATACGGAGTCGAGGGTGGCTTCCTCATGCTTTCCTTATCCGTTGGAATTGGAGAGATTGTCTGCGGAGTTATAGGCGGAACAATACTATACTACTCAATAAAGGACTTGAGGATATTTAAATAAGCTAAATTAGATTTTGAGCAAGCTTGCCTTTGCAAGTTTGCTCTTTTTATATACAAAATTTAGAGTTATCCTTCTGAAAGTTACAATGGATACTTTCTTACTGCGTAAGTTTTATTTGGTGGCATAAGTTGAATTTTTGCATGACGAAAGAGTAAAAAAAGATTTTGCATTTGCGTTAGCGCGGTACACAGCCCACCTGTTTGTATAATATATACAAACCGCCGTCATGTTTTTTGCGATATATTGAAATTTTAGATGCTATTTTATGTAAAATGTTCAAAAAATGTATTGTATATTTTTTGTTTTTGTGTTAAACTACTATAGTAATTCTATACAAATTTGTTGTCGGATGAAAAATCTTTAAGATAAATACGTACATTCAAAAAATCGGATAATCCGAAAAGGACGGAATGCTATGTCACGAAAATCGAAAGAGACAATTATTCAAGAGAGACTCGAGCAAATATCTCGTTGTCCTGTGGACCTCTTCAAAAAAATCAATCCAAGTGATGAGATATTTAAAAAAATCGAAGCTGCAGAGCAAGGGGACATCTCGCTCATCAAGGAGCTTTGCGCTCTGACCTATGAGACTTATATGCAGGATTGTGCAATGAACCAAGCTATGCTGTACTACGCAGAGCTCGGAAAGTCTCATGGTGATCTTGAGTGTACACTTACTCTAATTAGGTGTATAGAGAGATTCAACGAGAGATATGATCTGTTAGATAGCACGCTTTCCATCATTAACGGTAAAATAAGCGACAGTAATATAGAGAGGCTGATCACACGCACCTCTGTTCAGAGAATACTTGCCGAAGCCCGTCGCGGAGCAGACTATATCGAGCTTACCGAAAGGCTCTCAACTATGTACGACGAGTATGCAGCCTACGCGAGAATCTATCTTGCAAGCCGCAGACTCGCAGAAACAGGCAGTTATAATAAATCTAAAATTGATTCTCTCGCTGCAGCTCTTGATATACCAAGTATATTGACGCTCCCGGTATTCACCGGAAATCCGGGAGTAATACAAAAAATTGATCCCACCGATGTTAAGAAAGAGTGTGAGGCTATAAGCTTTGCGCTGTCTCTCATACATACCGATGAGTGGCAGGACTTTTGGCTTAAGACAATGTACGAATACTCACAGGTCTACCTTGGTTCAGATCTTTCTGTATTTGCTGTGGATATGCTAAATGCAATTTTAGGAAGATGTGAATATCCGGAGAAGAAGCTCCACGTTCTCGCAATCAAAAAGTATCTTGTTGATATAGGCAAACTCCAAGCAGATGAATATAAGCCCCTCTTGGAGGAATGTATATTCGACGGATTTGAGGTTAGTCTTACCAACGATGAGTTGCGTGATACAATGATAAAGGACGCTGTCTACACAGACAGCAAAGAAAAAAGACAAAAACTATGTTATGCTATGAAGCTCGGCACAGAGATACTGCACACGAAAAACAGATATCTGATAAGAGCAGAATTAAACAATCATATGAAGCGCGGAACACGTCATATGTGGGATATCACTCTATCGATAAAAACAAACATCGATGCACAGCCGACTATAAACACCTGCAGAATTGGTGAAAGAAAAAATCAGGTGTGTCGCAACGGTATAAAACTCGAAAAAGAAAGAAAACTATCGCAGATGTTCTGTATGGGAGAGATCCATCTTGGCGAAAAAGCATATCCGCTCGAGTATGATTTGATCCTCGATATTTCATACGTTAGCTCGACGAAATGCGAGTATTGCGAGGTGAAAATCAAGGATTATCACCGCGAGGGTGAACACCTTGTTTTAGACTCTACGATTATAATACACTAATATAAAAACGCTTACACAGAGCAAAGTCAGCTCATATTGTGTAAGCGTTTTTTGTTTTTATTTAACACTAAAAATGCAATTAATGTTCATTATTATAACATAAAAATGACAACTTTAGTTATCTAAATACTTATGAATAGATTCCGCAGCGAGCTTGCCCGCGCCCATCGCTGAGATGACCGTTGCAGCGCCTGTAACGGCATCACCTCCGGCATACACACCCCTGCGGCTGGTTAGAGCATCCTCGGAAATGATTATTCCGCCCCATCTGTTTACCTCAAGTCCCTCTGTAGTATCCTTAATAAGAGGATTGGGTGATGTGCCTATAGACATGATCACTGTATCAACGTCAATTATATGTTCACTGTTCGCAATTTCAACCGGTCTGCGTCTGCCTCTCTCATCCGGTTCACCAAGCTCCATACGGATACATTTCATACCCGTAACAAAGCCGTTTTTAGGGTCACGAGGATCGCTCGGATTGTTGTATCCAAGGATCTCGGTAGGGTTGTTTAGAAGCATAAACTCGATGCCCTCTTCAATAGCGTGCTCGACTTCCTCGTGTCTTGCAGGGAGCTCTTCCATAGAACGGCGGTAGACTATGTATACCTTTTCAGCACCAAGTCGTAGAGCTGTTCTTGCGGCATCCATGGCAACGTTTCCGCCGCCGACAACTGCAACCTTGCCCCCCTGCATAATGGGGGTATCGCTTCCCTCTCTGTAAGCTTTCATAAGATTTGAACGGGTGAGGAACTCATTGGCAGAATATACGCCCTTAAGACTCTCTCCCGGAATACCCATAAAGTTTGGAAGTCCTGCGCCTGAGCCTATGAATACAGCCTCAAAGCCCATCTCAAAAAGCTCGTCCACCGTAAGTGTCTTTCCTATGATAACGTTGGTAAGTATTTCAACACCCATGGACTTAAGACTCTCAACCTCTTTAGCCACTATGGATTTAGGCAGACGGAACTCGGGTATACCGTAGACAAGAACACCGCCCGCTGTGTGGAGTGCTTCAAAGACGGTAACAGAATAACCAAGACGCGCGAGATCACCTGCACAAGTAAGTCCGGAGGGACCGGAGCCTACGATTGCAACCTTGTGACCGTTGCTCTTTGCTACCTTGGGTGCTTCATCACTATGTGTGTTATGCCAATCGGCAACAAAACGCTCAAGTCTGCCTATACCGACGGGCTCGCCCTTGATACCTCTGACACACTTTGACTCGCATTGAGTTTCCTGCGGACAAACTCTGCCGCAAACTGCAGGAAGTGATGAACTCTCGCTGATTATCTTGTACGCGCCCTCAAAGTCAAGTTCGCGTATCTTATCTATAAATTCGGGTATGTGAATTTTTACAGGACAGCCTGCAACACAGGGCATTGTCTTACATCCGAGGCATCTTGCCGCCTCGTCTATTGCCTGCTCTTCTGTATAACCGAGGGCAACCTCGGAGAAAACCTTGCCGCGCTCTATAGGATCAAGAGTAGGCATAGGATTCTTTTTGGGTGACATATTAGCCATCGTTCTCTACCCCCTTGTTAAACAAATTACAAGCCGATTCATAAGCATGACGTTCAAAGTCGCGGTACATATTTCCGCGAGAGATCGCCTCATCAAAGTCGACCTCGTAGCCGTTAAAATCAGGGCCGTCAACGCAGGCAAATTTGGTTACGCGCTTGCCGTCAACGTTGAGTGTAAGTCTGCATCCGCCGCACATTCCCGTGCCATCGATCATTATTGGGTTCATAGATACATCGCAAGGAATACCCGTGGGGCGTGTAGCTTCTGTGACAAATTTCATCATAATAAGAGGACCGATCGTGATCACCTTGTCAAAGCCTCTTCCATTTTTAAACATCTCGGAAAGAGGAAGACAAACGTTACCCTGCCTGCCGTAAGAACCGTCGTCCGTCATAACAATAAGCTCGTCGGATGCCGCTCGGAATTCATCCTCAAGAATGACCAGGTCGGAGGATCTGAAGCCGATTATCGAGGTCACCGAACAGCCAAGGCTCTTTAACTTTTCTGCTACGGGCAAAGCAATAGCGCAGCCAACACCGCCGCCAACGATGCAGACGTTCTTAAGCCCCTCGGTATGAGTTGGCACACCAAGAGGTCCTGCAAAGTCGGAGAGTGAGTCGCCCTCGTTCATCTCGGCAAGCTTCTTAGTCGTCGCTCCAACGGTCTGGAAGATTATTCTGACAGTGCCTGCCTCCCTGTCATAACCTGCAACGGTGAGGGGAATTCTCTCGCCTTCACTGTCTGTGCGGAGAATAATAAACTGCCCCGCCTCCGCCTTCCTTGCAACCAAGGGAGCCTTTATATCCATAAGAGTCACGTAAGGATTAAGGACTCTTTTCGTTACTATTTCGTACATGATTTCTCCTAAAATATTTTTTATTTATATCATTCTATCACACTACTCCGTATTTTTCAAGATGCAGAATGTTTTTTCTGCAAAATGCAAACAGGACGACTTGATTTCTCAAATCGCCCTATAAATGAATTGAGCCGTTGGCTCATGAATTGATGCTATGCATCATGAATTGACGGCAGAGCCGTCATGAATTGCCTACGGCATTATGCGTTCCTCACTCTGTTAAGGAACGCATAGCTTCGCCAATACAGTCAACATGAAGTAAAGATATGTCTGTTTATTTTCCAAAGCAACAGTTTACAAAATCAATACCCAGCTGAGTCAACTCAATACGATATTTTCTCATTTTTATTTCGCTGTCGGTACTATTTGTTTTTAACATATAATCATATAACCAATGCGTTTTAAATTGATCATAATCATAATTTAGTTCCAAAACATTACCATTTTTTATCATTAATCCTAATCGCCCGAGATTCTCTATTGTTTCGGTTAAAAGCAACTCTTCTTGATAGTCAAACTGCTTTGAACCATTTTTGATATCCAATAAAACATAAATACATGGTGTAATAGATTTATCTACATGTTGGGCGTATATTTCGCAACAGGGAAATGTTTGGTTGCCTTTAAACAATTCCAAGAACTTAACATCCAATGGTGAAAGTTGCTTTATTATTTCAGGAAATGCCGGATGAACTTTATCAGCATAATCGATGTTGCAAGAGGATGCAATAAGTTCGGCAAACATTTCCCTAAACGCTTCTTCTTCAATATAAAATTTACTTGCTTCTATCGCAGGCCCTACTATTCGCATTTTAGGTTCTTGCAATTTTTCGTTTGGAATAGTATCAATCTTTTCATACATCTTTTTCTTATAATCAACAAGATATACTTCTCGTTTTATAGCTTGTTTTTGTCCCCAATATCCAAGCCACCCCATCACACCATCTACAAACAAACCTAAGTTATCACCGATGCTTTTTGAGGTTGGTCTCACAAGGTCTTGAGCAACATCTTTACCTACTTCCACCATTGCCGTGGCAACTTTATCTTCAATCATTTGATTTTCACCTCAAAATGTTTATTTTTTACTATAGTATATTATATCACACCAAAGCAAAAAAGTAAAGAGCGATTTGATTTCTCAAACCGCCCTTGGTGTTTTTTTTTAGTTTTTTAGAATTTCTTATCTCGCAGGATGTTCATGGCTTCGGCAATACAGGCAACATGAAGTATTATTCAATCGTTACAATTCATCCTTACAATATCGCAAGAGCTCCTTAGCTAAGCGACAGAACGATTCGCTTTTCTTATGTACTTCTCCATTGGAATCTAAATACTCACTGCAAAATTCCATATAATAACAAAGCTTTATTCTATTGTCAGATATAACACTAATAGGCGAGTCTATCTTGATAAGTTCTTTTTTTCTCCAAAGATTTCGGTCAATGTAAATACCTTTATCATCATGATAAGAATTGTTCGCAATTTGCTCTAATGACTCAAATGAGAAGTATATTCCAAGATATTTTGTATTTCGATCAGATAAAAACTTTATGAGTTCTGCAAAATCAACTTGCTTAAAGCATCTTTTACCCAATTCATTCCAATACCAAAGATATATTAGCAGTTGTTTCTGAGCCAAAAATTCTATCAATCCAAATAAGCCTTCTTTTTCCCAAAAACCGCTGATTGTGTATGTCTTATACCTAATTTTCGGTTGTTCGCAATAAGTAATTGCCTGATCGAATAACTGTGACGAGGGAGAATAATCTATATCAATCTGGGCGAACTTTTTGATTTTTCCACATTCCGTGCATTGGGAAACAAGCTCAACATATTGAAAATCATCAGACTCTTTTCGTGTCTTATAGTCAAATCTTATCTTAAAGAAATCGTTTTTACAGGAACATTTTCGCTTGCTTGGATATTCTTCCTGAATTAAATCATACCAATAATCTTTGCTATCAAGAATAAAATATGATTTGTCAGAACGGGATGTAAGAATACCTACATTTTCATCACGTATATATCTAATTTGAAATTCATCTTCTCCAGTAGATGATATGATTTCCTTTGATATTTTTCTTTCATCAAGCATGACACAATTCCTTTCTAATATTCTTTGCTTTTATTATACCACACCGCACATAAAAAAGTCAAGGACGGCTTGATTTCTCAAACCGCCCTGTGTTTTTGTATTTTTTAGAACTTCTTATCTCGCAGGATGTTCATAGCTTCGCCAATACAGTCAACATGAAGTGTTATTTTCTTTTAATGTGCCATTCATCTTTTTTGCTATTGCGTTCTGCAATAAATCCACAAGGCAAGGCTGATAGTTTTGAAAGAGTTTTATCCAATTTTAAAATCTCTCCTAAAGAAACAACTCTTGCTTCGCTTGTAGCATGAGATTTACCACATAAAAATTGCCACATTCCATCATCTGCATCATGAGATACATATAAAATCGGCATATTATCTTCAAGAATATGACAGCATGTAATAACAGCAGTATTCGGTGATTCTACGAAAGGAAATTTCATGAGTGTTTCTCCTTGCTAAAGCATTAAGTATATTCATTATACCACACCATTCCCAAAAAGTAAAGGACGATTTGATTTTACTCAAACCGCCCTGTGTTATTCTAACCTATCACCTTTGCGAAGCAAAGATTTCATCCTCGGAGAGGATTTCATCCGACCGTGTCGGATTTATTCCGCCCTTGGCGGATTTCATCGCGAAGCTTTACTCCGTAAGGCTTCGCATAGCTTCGCCAAAACCGTCAACATGAAGTGTTTTTATTACTCCGCATTTACATAAGTGATCTCTACACTATGTAAGCCAAAAGTCTAAAGCATCTTCAAAATCAATATTACTATTTGGCAAGTTTTCAATCCAAGCAACAAGGAAAGTAATTTCTTCAACACTTCTATCTAAAAGAATAAATGAAAATCCACGACCGTCTTCAGATTTCCAAACATCATAGCCTTTATGTGGCTCATTTGTATAACAGCACTTTTCGTTTATATCATACGAACCAATACCAACAGACCAATTACCTATTGTGGTTGTAATTGATTCTGTGTATTCATCCGAGCCGCAAAAACGCAAACCGCCCTCGGAAAATACAATGTTATATTGTTTGTTAATTTCCAAAAGATTGGTGTCTATATCTATAGCATAATTAGTTTCTATAGTAATATCGTAATACGGAACATTATAACTGTTTTTACGAACACTGAAAGGGATTTTTGTATTTTCATAATTTACACTAAATTTTCCAATCGGACATACAAGTTCGGTTATATCTGTGTAAATATATTTTTCCATATTATAATCCTTTCTGTTGCTTTTTATTTCATTATACCACACCAATTCCAAAAAGTAAATAGGACGGTTTGATCTCTCAAACCGCCCTGTTAGTATTCTTTTTAGGTAAAAATTATCTGCCGCCAAGGAAAAGCATATTGGTTATCTTGTTTTTTTTAAAAAGCCAGGTTATCAAAAGCGATATACCCAGTATGCAGATAGTTTCTACTGTAGTGTATAGATAATTTAAGCCCGAAATCGGGAAATATTTTAATACCTCATCAAAGATGTAATTTGATACCAAATAAATACCCAGCGAGCAGCTGCCGATATAGGCTGTGGCCTTGTTAACACCCTGGGGGAAAGCATCCATAAAGGCATGGACTATGCACATCACCGCTATGCTTCCTACAAGTCCGATTACAAATCTGAAGCAATCGTTATGAAGCTGATAAACTATATTTTTATCGAGTATGTAATAGCCCGAGGTGTAGATAAAGCTGTCAAAATTGTAAAGCGGGAGCAGGAGCAGAAATGCGAAAAGTGCGAAAAAGCCAAAGGCTTTGTGTGAATAGATTTTCTTCAGCCTGGTTGTCAGGTCGAATTTGTTAAACAGATATGCCAATATAAAGAACGGTAGCATAAATTTGTATACCGCGGTATTGTTATCGTCGGGTATGAAGAACATAGTCATCCATACGGCAAAATAAAAGAGGGGGCTGTCCTTGAAAAATTTTCTACCAATTATGACGATAAGACTGCACCACCATATTGCCCACAAGAACCAAGGGCCACCCCAAAAGCCGGAGAGGATCGTCTGGAAAATCCACACCAGGCCTATCTTATGAGTCGAAACACCTGCAAGGATTTTTATAATATGAACGATCAGCGAAACAAAGCTCCAACAAAATAGCGGTATCAAAATCTGCTTGGCTTTTGCGATTATAAGCTCCTTTGCGGTTTTGTTTCTTGTAGAAAAGAAGAACAAATATCCGCTTATCAACATGAATAGCGGCATATGGAAGCTGTAAATAAAGCTAAAGACAGGGTTGTAAAGACAAGAGCCCCAGCTCAAGTATTCCATTCCTGACCCGTATTGAATAGCGTGTCCAAAGACAACAAGGACAATGCTTACGGCTTTCAGCACGTCTAAATATAGATTTCTTTCGCTTTTCATAATATCTCCAGATTGGTTTTCTTTATTGTACCACACCAAAGCAAAAAAGTAAATAGGACGATTTGACTAATCAAACCGCCCTGTT
>JAZRAE010000030.1:0-21839 GCA_045634385.1 Eubacteriales bacterium
CGTATCTATTTTCGACCGATTATTCCCTAATGATGAGCTATAATAATCGAGTTAAGCCATTTTACATATAATGAAGGTAAAAATGCGCAAAGGAGAAAATATGCAAATATACCGCACCGGAAATAATGAAAGCATATACGATATAGCGAGAGAATATGGGGTATCGCCGATAAAAATAGCAGAAAACAACGAGCTTGAAATAAGAGGACGTCTACCGAAAGGGCGGGAAGTTCTTATTCTAACTCCGTCGAGGACTTATAACGCCAAAAGCACGGATACACTCGAAAGAATAGCTGAGCGCTTCAAAACCACGAAGGAAGCGTTGATGCGACTTAATCCCGAGCTTGGCGGTCGTGAAAAGCTATACAGCGGACAGTTACTTACTATAAAGGAAAGTACTCCGAGCTTTGGAATGATAAGTACTAACGGATATTTATATGCAGGAACTCCGAAAGACAGACTTACTGCCATAATGCCCTACTTAAGTTATGCCACGGTCTGCTCTGCGGTCTATAAAGAGGGGCGGATAAATAATTTATTTTCAAGCGAGGATACGGTAGACTACATAAAGAGTCTTGGACGTGTACCCATGCTGAGGGTTTACCTCACAGAGCTGCCGAACAAAGAATCCGATACGGACTTTGCAAACAGTCTTGGTATACTTGCAAAAAGCGGAGGATTCTCGGGAATTACATTGTCGAGCCTGAATGCTATATGCACAGACAAAGAAAGGCTTAACGCTCTCGTATTCACAGTCAGAAAAACGCTGATGGAAAATGATCTATTGCTCTTTGCCGAAGGAGATCTTGAGTCAGACACCTCTTATATGGATTATGCGGATGCGGGAATACTCACTTATGACAAGCTACACAAAGCTGATGCGCCGAGCTTTGATGACGGAGAGAAAGCGGCACTTGAAGGATTCGCCTACTCGGGAGAATCAAGCAGGACTTTTCTCGAAATATCAAGCTTTGCATACTCGGGCGGCAGATTCATAGAAAAGCGCGAGGGTGCACGCCTATGTGATAAAAGGCGTGCCGAGATGCATTACAATGAATCAACAAAGATAAAAACAGCAAGCTTTGGCAAGCACAGAAAACGCGAGATAATATCCGAGAGCCTTGAAAATACAAAAGCCAAGCTCGAGCTTGTAAGCGAGCTTGGCTTTATGGGAATAAGCTTTGATATCGGTAGGATATATATCCCCGATCTAATGATAGCGGCAAGTATGTTTGACGTTATCAGCTATCCCATAATGATACCTCGAAACATAGGTTAGATTATTTCAGGAGGCACTTCCTCGTCAGCGGGAATATAATCGCGGATCTTAAGAGTAACGCCGAGACTGTCAGCAATACTATGACACCTATCAAGTTCTTCGCCGGTAAGAAAATCTCCAACGACCGAGAGAAGAACAACAGAAACGTATTTTTTAACCTCGCGGGCGAAATCAAGCATTGCTTCAAATGAGCCTGCTTTTACGGGATGGCAAATCTCGTCATAACGCTCGGCGGAGGGGGTATTCAGACTGATGGATACACAATCAAACGCATCCTTATAAAGAGGTGCGGTATCGTAGCCGTGGTAGAGAGATGAATGACCGTTGGTGTTTATGCGTACAGGAAGCGAGCATTTCTCCTTTATAGCAAGGGCTACATTTCTTATCACATCAAGTCTTATTGACGGCTCACCGTATCCGCAAAATACTATCTCACGGTAGGATGAAAGATCGCGCGAAAACACCGAGTCAATTATTTCATTTTCAGTTGGCTCGCGCTCAAGCCAAAGAGAATTTGAGCCGTATGCTCCGTCACCGTTTTTTCTGATACAGAACTCACAGTTGTTGGTACAACGGTTGGTAACGTTGATATAAAGCGCCCTCTCAACCTCATAGGTTACTGTCATATCTTTTTTCATATACCAAACACCCTCCTCGCATTCTCCTCGGTGATCTTTGCACATTCCTCCTCGCTCACTCCCCATATACCCGCAAGGACTGCGTTTGTATAGGAAAGATATCCGGAGTGGTTGATTTTTCCGCGGTGAGGATGCGGTGCAAGATACGGGCAATCCGTTTCAATCAGTACTTTATCTTTAGGCAGAACAGCGGCAACTTCGCGAGGCTTTCTTGCATTGGTAAAGGTAAGCGTGCCGGAGAATGAGATGTAATAACCAAGTTTAACAAGCTCCTCTGCCATCTCGGGAGAGCCCGAAAAACTGTGGAGTATTCCATTCACGTTTGGGTGACGCCTGATAACATCCATAACATCACCGTGCGCTTCTCTATCGTGTATAGATACGGGCAATCCGAGCTTCTCGGCAAGGAGCATTTGTCTTTCAAAATACTCCATCTGTTTTTCCTTATCGGTGCCGTCATAGTGATAATCGAGGCCTATCTCTCCAAGACAAACACACTTGTTTTCGTGATCGCGGATAAGCGCCTCTATATCTTCAAGCTCGGAATCAATATCCGAAAGGAAGCGCGTGTCCGATGGGTGTATACCTATCGCGGTATACATATTTTCATAGCGCTTCGCCTGCTCTATCGCAAGACGCGAAGTCTGGGGCGAAGTGCCGATATTTACGATATAGGAAACAGAGTCTTTAAGAAGAGCGCCGATCAACGTATCGACGCTCTCATTTATTTCCGACTCAAATCTCTCATCGTAATAATGAGCGTGTGAATCGAAGTATTTCATCAGTGGATTCTGTCTCCGTTCTTTGCAGTAGGATCAAGGAACACTACCTTGACATCGTCCTCACCGGAAGCAAGGATCATACCAAAGCTGTCAACTCCGCAAAGCTTACAGGGCTTAAGGTTGGTAACAAGGCAAACCTTCTTGCCGATAAGATCCTCGGGCTTATAGAACTTAGCAATACCCGAAACGACCTGACGCTTCTCGTAACCAAGGTCAACCTGAAGTTTAAGAAGCTTTTTAGCCTTCGGAATAGGTTCGCATGCAAGGATCTCTGCAACGCGAAGCTCGACAGCTGCAAATGCGTCAATGCCGATCTCTGCCTCGTGCTCGGGCTCTTCAATAGGCTTTGCAGCCTCGGCAGCGAGTCGGATCTTTTCTTCCATTTCCTCAAGGAACTTTTTCTCATCGATTCTCGCAAAGAGGGTGAACGCCTCACCGAGAGGCTTGCCGCTCTCAAGCGCGCCGAAGGTCGATACGGTTTCAAGCTCGGTCTTATCTGTACCAAGCTGACCGAAGATAGCCTTTGCAGTAGACGGAATATAAGGAACGAGAAGAACTGCAGCAGTACGGATAACCTCAAGAAGATTATATATTACCGTAGCAAGACGTCCTTTGGTTTCCTCGCTCTTTGCAAGTACCCAAGGCATGGTTTCGTCGATATACTTGTTAGCACGGCGGAGCATAGAGAAAATAGCCTCAAGAGAATCCGCAACGTGATATGCGCCCATAAGTTCAATCGACTTATCTATTCCCTCTCTTACAGCCGCATAAAGCTCATCATCAATAGGCTCCTTTACGTCGGGTGTGGGAACTATACCGTCGAAATATTTTTTAGTCATTGCGTGAGTACGGCTGACAAGATTACCAAGGTTATTGGCAAGGTCATTGTTATATCTTGAAATAACAGCCTCGTAGGTAATTGAACCGTCTGTACCGTAAGGCATCTCGGAAAGTGCATAATAGCGGACAGCATCAACGCCAAAGGTCTCGGCAAGCTCATCTGCATATACCACGTTACCCTTTGACTTAGACATCTTATCATTGCCAAAGTTAAACCAAGGATGGCCAAATACCTTCTTGGGAAGAGGAAGCTCGAGAGCCATAAGGAATATGGGCCAATAGATGGTGTGGAATCTTAAGATATCCTTTCCGATGATGTGTACATCGGCGGGCCAATATTTCTTGAACTTCTCAGACTGCTCGTCATAGGACTTGTCAGGATCGTAGCCAAGCGCGGTTATATAGTTGGTAAGAGCGTCAAGCCATACGTATACAACGTGCTTGGGATCAAAGTCAACGGGAATGCCCCACTTGAATGAGGTACGGGATACACAAAGATCCTGAAGACCTGCTTTAAGGAAGTTGTTTACCATCTCCTTCTTGCGGCTCTCGGGCTCGATGAACTCGGGATTATCCTCTATATGCTTGATAAGACGGTCTGCGTACTTGGACATCTTGAAGAAGTACGCCTCCTCCTTGGCCTGAGCAACCTCGCGTCCGCAGTCGGGACACTTGCCGTCTGCTACCTGAGTCGCTGTAAAGAATGACTCACAGGGAGTACAATACCATCCCTCATAGTAGCTCTTATATATATCACCCTGCTCGTAGAATTTTTTAAATATCTTTGCAACTACCTTCTCGTGGTAATCGTCTGTTGTACGAATAAAGTGATCGTATTCAACGCCCATAAGATCCCAGATCCCTTTGATCTCTCCTGCAATCTTATCAACGTAAGCTTTTGGTGTAATGCCTGCCTCGATAGCTAAGTTTTCGATCTTCTGTCCGTGCTCATCGGTTCCTGTACACATGAATACATCCTTGCCCATTCTCTTCTGGAAGCGGGCAAAAGCATCGGTCATAATGATCTCGTAGGTGTTGCCAAAATGCGGCTTTCTTGATGCGTAAGCTATCGCGGTGGTTAAATAAAATTTTTCCATATTTTCCTCCTAAGCGCAAGCAAATGAGCCGGCGCATATTACTTCAATTTATTATTTTAACATACATTTTCCAAAAATACAAGTTTTTCTCGAAAGTTTGTCGCGAGAAAACAATAATTTTATTGACTTTTAAAAGAAAATATGTTAAAGTATTAGTTGGAGAAGGATTGCAATAGGCGTAACATCAAGTGTTTGTAAGCAAAAAAATGCTAATTCTTCCCTTCAACAGAAAGCATGGAGGAAGCTTTGAGAACGTATTTTTCGAACCTTTTCGGCAATGATTTTCACAAAAACAGAATAGCTGACGCCGTGCTTGAAGGAAGACTGCCGCACGCTCTGCTTATTGACGGACCGTCAGGCTCGGGCAAGATGACGCTTGCTCTCGAAATTGCATCCGCGCTTAACTGCGAAAATAAGGAGGACGATACCCGTCCCTTCCCTTGCGGAAGATGTAACGCCTGCAGAAGAATACACGAGGGTACCTTCACCGACGTGAAGATTCTCAAAAGAATTGACGGCAAGGCAACAATCGGTGTCGGTCAAATAAAGGATTTCAGATCGGATATGTATTTATCCGCAACCGAGTCGGGCTATAAGGTTTATATTATAGACGAAGCGGAACGAATGACTACAGAAGCGCAGAACGCTCTGCTCATTATACTTGAAGAACCGCCAAAGAACGTTGTAATTATGCTTTTGGCGTCGGGTGTTGACTCCATACTGACTACCATAAAAAGTCGTACACAGTACGTGGCAATGACGAGATTTACCACCGACGAGCTATCAGAATATCTTGAAGCACACAGCTCCGAAGCAAGAAGCCTTGCTTTTAGAGATAGCGAAGCATATAAAGCTCTGCTTGTCAGCGCGGACGGACGTATAGGAAAAGCGCAAAAGCTGTTAAATCCAAAAGAACGCGAAGAAAACGAGCAAAAAAGATCTGAAATAATGGCGGTTGTGAACGCTCTCAGTCCAAAAGTGCCTTTTACAGAGCTTTATTTCGCGATTACTTCTCTGCCTCAAAAACGAACGGATTTTTCCGCATCGCTGGAAATTTTGATCTTGGCACTCGGAGATCTAATCTCGGCTAAAAAATCAGAGAGCTTCTCCCCGGTATTCTTTACGGATGCCAAATCCGCTAAGGAGGTAGGAAATGATGTCTCTGCGATAAGGCTGATGAAAATTTACGATATAGTAATACACACTTATCGCGAATGTGAAAAAAACGCAAACGTGACTCTCGCCGCCGTAAATATGGCATCGGGAATCAAAATGGTATAAAATATATTAAGAACGGATATACAAAAATGGCAGATAAAAACTATACGAAAAACAATGAAGTTACTGCTCAAAGCGAGGTAACTGCCGATCTTCCGGAAAACGTGGAGGTCGTAGGTATAAACTTCCGAGAGGCGGGAAAAATCTATTATTTCTCTCCAAACGGTCTGAATTTCACGCTTGGTAACAAGGTTATCGTGGAAACCGCAAGAGGAGTTGAAATGGGTACTGTAAAGGTTCCCAACAAAAACGTACCTTCAAGCGAAATAGTACCTCCTCTCAAAAGTGTTACAAGACTCGCAACCGAGGAGGATCTTGAGAGAGATGCGAAAAACCACGAGCTTGAACTCGATGCGGCACTGATCTGCAAGAAAAAGATTGCAAATCACAAGCTTGAAATGAGTCTTGTGGCTACCGAATACACATTTGACAACTCAAAGCTGATATTCTACTTCACCGCCGAGTCGCGCGTTGACTTTAGAGAGCTTGTAAAGGACTTGGCATCTACCTTCCACACAAGAATAGAGCTTCGTCAGATAGGAATCAGAGATGAGGCTAAGATGATGGGCGGACTTGCTGTATGCGGCAGAAAGTACTGTTGTGCGGGTTTCCTCACCGATTTCGTGCAGGTTTCCATAAAAATGGCGAAGGAGCAGAACTTCTCGCTTAACTCATCTAAGGTTTCCGGTGCTTGCGGCAGACTCCTGTGCTGTCTCAGATATGAGCACGAAACATATGAGGAGGCTATAAAGAACACCCCTTCCGTAGGTTCGGTAGTTAAAACGTCTGATGGTGAGGGTGTAGTTGTGGAAACAAAGCCGCTTGCAGCCGAAATAAAGGTAAGACTCGAAAACAATGACAAGGAAACAATAAAAGTATACAAGTGCCGCGATGTCAAGGTACTTAAGCACGGCAATAAAAATATCCAGAACGATGAGCCGCTGGATGATGATATTCCGACCGATTAAATATAATTTTAACTTTTTTGTAAAAGGCTCTTGATTTTTCTTGAAGTTGTGATAAAATATATGTATGGGAAGCGATTCCCTGCCAAAAGTTTTTACGGAGGAATTTACAATGGCTTTCAAGATTAATGACGAGTGCATCTCTTGCGGTGCATGCGCAGACGGTTGCCCCACTTCCTGCATTTCTGAGGGTGATGGCAAGTTCGTAATCAATGCTGATGAGTGCATTTCCTGCGGTAACTGCGCAGACGTATGCCCTGTTGGCGCTCCCGTTGAGGAATAATTCGGAGTACATACACTCCTTGGGGCTGTTGCTTTGGCAACGCCCCTTTTTCCTTAAATAACAGCCGGATGGGTAAGCATGGATTTTATCCGTGAATGAACACTCTCATCCGTATCTCATTGGAGTAACTATGAAGCTCAAAGAAAATGAAAGACTCGACTATGTCAATGACGATATCGAGCTTATACAGAATACAGACGGTCTGACATTCGGCACGGATGCGCTTTTGCTCTCGGGGTATATAAACGGTAAGCACTCCCACGGCGTAGAGCTTGGCGGCGGTACAGGAATAATATCCATGCTTTTAATTGCGAGAGGTAAGGTCGATCTGATCGATTGCCTTGAAATACAGGAGGAATATGCCGAACTTATAGGAAGAAATGCCGAGCATAACAACCTCTCGGACAGACTCTTCCCTATATGTGTTGACGTAAGAGATTACCGCCCCGAAAAGGAATGCGAAATTGTCTTTACAAATCCGCCGTATATGAAAACGACAAGTGGACGGGCGAATCTTGCGGATCAGAAAAACGTAGCAAGGCACGAGGTTGCGGGAACGATATACGACTTCTGCCGCGCGGGTGCAAAAGCCTTGAAGTACGGCGGAACATTTGCAGTTGTATATCGCCCTGACAGACTGATAGACTTAATTGATGCTATGAGAGGCTCGGGACTCGAGCCAAAGCGTATGACCTATGTTCACGCCAACGAGTCAAGCGATCCGTCTATGGTGCTTATTGAAGCAAAAAAAGGCGGAAAGTGCGGGCTGAAGCTTACCCGTCCGTTACTCATTTACAAAAATAAGGACAACAAGGAATACTCCGCTGATATGAACTTTATAATGAATATAGGTTCTTTCCCCAAGGAGTACAAGGTATAAAATATGTCAAACGAGAAAAACAAGGTAGAAGCATCTACCCTTTATCTTGTAGGAACACCGATAGGCAATCTCGCGGACATGACTGAGAGAGCGAAGAAGGTGCTGTCTGAGGTGGATTTCATTGCGGCAGAAGATACGCGTAATTCTATGAAGCTGCTCTCCTGTTTTGGAATACACGCGGAGCTTGTGAGCTACTACGAGCATAATAAACGTGAAAGTGGAGAGAGGATAATCGCGAGGCTGCTCGGCGGCGAATCCTGTGCTCTGATAACCGATGCGGGTATGCCTGCGATAAGCGATCCCGGTGAGGATCTTGTAAGGCTTTGCTCGGAATCCGGTGTAGCGGTAAGAGTTGTTCCCGGCCCTTCTGCGTGTGTTAGTGCGCTTGCTCTTTCAGGACTTTCTACCGCACGATTTACCTTTGAAGGCTTTCTCCCGGCACAAAAAAACGAGAGAAGGAAACGTCTTGATGCGCTCAAAAACGAGGAGCGCACAATGATATTTTATGAAGCTCCGCACAAGCTGAGAGCCACACTTGATGATATGCTCGACGCCTTCGGAAGTGAAAGGGAAATATCGCTCTGCCGCGAATTAACTAAGTTAAACGAAGAAACGGAGCGTACAACTCTCGAGTCGGCAGTAAAGCTTTACAAGGACAAAGAGCCACGCGGAGAGTACGTACTCGTAATCGAGGGCGGCACAAATCAAGAGGCAAAGGATAATCCCCTGCTCTCGCTCTCACCCGAGGAGCACGTGAGTCACTACGAGTCACAAGGAATGAAGCGTATGGATGCCATTAAGGCTGCCGCTAAGGATAGAGGTATGTCGAAGTCCGATTTTTATAAATTGGTTATTTGACAGAATTTAATTGAATAAAAAAGGCAAAGGTGCTGCGAAGCACCTTTGCCTTTACTGTTTTTTGACTTATTTAACTACGAACTTTTCTATTGCGCTAAAGAAAGGTGTTGCGTCATTGGTATTGGCAACGACCTTGATTGGAGCGTTGATATTCAAGGCGAAGATACCCATAATCGACTTTGCGTCAACTATATATCTGCCCTGCACGAGGTCTACGTCGTAATCAAGAAGAACGACTTCCTTTACGAATTCTCTGATTGACTGCATATCGCGGAGTACTATGTTAATTTCTTGCATTTGGTTTCTCCTTTGATTTTTCTATCATTAAGATTATAGCAAACAAATGAGCATTTGTCAACGGATTTTTCGATGAATAAAATTGTTTTTTTGAAAATCTTTTAAAATATGTTGACTTTGAATCTACTTTGTGATAATATGTTATTTAGTGGAATATGTCGATAGGACAACGTCATGCACAGAGAGCTGCCGGATGCTGAAAGCGCAGACTTGACGACCGATCGGTACCATCCGCTCGGAGAGCGGAAATGCAAAATGCACAATGCAGAATGCAAAATAAACGTTAGTTTAACGATTCTCCGATCATCTTAATACAATGAGTTAAACGCTCGGGTGGAACCGTGCGGGACTGTTTTGTCCTCACCCCGAAAGGCTGTACGTCTTTTGTGGTGGGATTTTTTTATTTTGAAGTTCATTATTATAATATAAAGTTGCATTTATGCAAAAGGAGAAAAATATGGCAAAGATCAATTTTGCATCCGGACACGTTTACGAGTCCGAGGGTGCTGTTTCTGTATACGAGGCAGCGCGAGCTCTTGAGATCATCTCAAGAGAGGTACTTGCGGCAAAGGTTGCCGGCGAGGTAACAGAGCTTTCACACGTAGTTGAGGGCGAGGCTGACGTAGAGCTTCTCACCTACCGTCATCCCGACGGTGCTAAGGTGTTCCGTCATACTGCAGCTCACATTATGGCTCAGGCGGTAAAAAGGCTCTACCCCAACACAAAGCAGACTATCGGTCCTGCTACCGATACAGGCTACTTCCAGGACTTTGACTCCGAGATTTCCTTTACTCCCGATATCCTCAAGAACATCGAAGCTGAGATGAAGAAGATCGTTAAGGAGAACCTTCTTATCGAGAAATTCACCCTTACAAAGGCTGAAGCACTTGAACTTATGACCAAGCTTGACGAGCCTTACAAAGTTGAGAGAATCATGGAGCTTGGCGACGATGCTACCCTCACCTTCTACAAGCAGGGTGAGTACGTAGACCTTTGTGCAGGTCCTCATCTCCATTCGACCGGTGCAATCAAGGCATTTAAGCTCACTCAGTGTACCGGTGCTTACTACAAGGGTGACCAGAACAACAAGATGCTCCAGAGAGTTTATGGCATCGCATTCCCCTCCAAGGACGAGCTTAACGCTTACGTTCAGCAGCAGGAGGAGGCACTCAAGCGCGACCACAACAAGCTCGGACGTGAGCTTGAGTTCTTCACCACTGTTGACTCTATCGGTCAGGGACTTCCCGTACTTCTGCCCAAGGGTGCAAGAACCGTTCAGAGACTCCAAAGATGGGTTGAGGACGAGGAAGAAAAGAGGGGCTACCTTCTCACAAAGACTCCCCTTATGGCTAAGAGAGAGCTTTACAAGATCTCCGGTCACTGGGATCACTACCTCGACGGTATGTTTATTATGGGTGATCCTCACGACGAAACAAAGGAATGCTTTGCGCTCCGTCCTATGACCTGTCCCTTCCAGTATCAGGTATACCTCAACAAGAAGCGTTCTTACAGAGAGCTCCCCATGAGACTCGGTGAGACCTCTACCCTCTTTAGAAACGAGGATTCGGGTGAAATGCACGGCCTTATCAGAGTAAGACAGTTCACTATTTCCGAGGGCCACCTTGTACTTCGTCCTGATCAGCTCGCAGAGGAATTTGCAGGCTGTCTTGATCTTGCGAAGTACTGCCTTGAGACACTCGGTCTTTGGGAAGACTGTACATTCCGCTTCTCACAGTGGGATCCTGCAAGAACAGATAAGTACGAGGGCACTCCCGAGCAGTGGAATGAAGCTCAGACCATAATGGGTGTGCTGCTCGACAAGTATCTCGGACGTGTGAACTACGTTATCGGTATTGACGAGGCGGCATTCTACGGTCCTAAGCTCGATATCCAGTGCAAGAACGTATTCGGCAAAGAGGATACAATCGTTACAATACAGATAGATATGCTCCTTGCAAAGAAGTTCGGTATGGAGTATGTGGACAGAGATAACCAGCTCAAAACTCCCTATATCATTCACAGAACATCTATGGGATGCTACGAAAGAACACTTGCACTTCTTATCGAAAAGTATGCGGGCGCGCTTCCCCTCTGGCTCTCTCCCACACAGGTAACAGTTATCCCCGTAGTTGCGGACTTCGCGGACTATGCGGCGGAAGTAACAAACAAGCTTCAGTCCCTCGGTATCAGAGCAGAGCTTGACGACAGAAACGAGAAGCTCGGCTACAGAATCAGAGAAGCTCAGCTCTCTAAGGTTCCCTATATGGTTGTAATCGGTGCTGACGAGAAGGAAACAGGCAGCGTAACCGTAAGAGCAAGAGTTGAGGGCGAGGGCGGTAAGTTCTCTGTTGACGAGTTCATCGCAAAGCTCCAGCACGAGATCGAAACAAAGAAGCACTAATAAAAAAATACGAGGTGGTTTTCTGCCAAGGCTAAAGACCGCCTTCATAAAAATACACATTTAGGAGTAGATATGATATATACCATAAAGAATGACAAACTAACGGTACAGATCAATTCGCTTGGCGCAGAGCTGACGTCTGTCATATCCGACTCCGGATATGAGTATATTTGGCAAGGAGAACAGTGGAATAAGCACGCGCCTGTCCTCTTCCCCGTGTGCGGAGGTTTACTTGAAAACAAGTACATATTCAAGGGCAGAGAGTATCCTATGGGAAAGCACGGCTTTGCAAGAGAGTCCGAGTTTGATCTTGTGAGTGTGAATGATACATCCGTGACACTCGCGCTTAAAAGCAATGAATCTACACTTTCCGTATACCCATTTGAGTTTACCCTTACCGCAAAATTCACGGTAGAGGAAAATCGCCTTGATGCAGTATTCTCGGTTGAAAACAACGGCAAGCAGATAATGCCGTATATGTTCGGTTGGCACCCTGCGTTCACTCTTGGCGGCAGCCGTGAGATTGGCTCGTTCTACGTTGACTTTGGCGGCAAAAAATCGCTTTCACGTCACACTCTGCAAAACGGTCCGTTTGTAAATCCTTTCTATGAGAGTTATCGCCTTAAGGCGGGAAGATACTATCTCAACGAGGAAGAAATTTATACAAACGATACTATGATATTTAAAGATGTTCCTACTACTGTAAAGCTTGCGGGCGGATATCAGAAACATTCGATCACGCTCTCTTACAGTGAAAATCTTCCCTACCTCTGCATATGGAAGTATCCCTCATCCGAGGCGAGATACGTTTGTCTTGAGCCTTGGTCGGATATACCGTCCGACGGTGAGACTCCCGAGAATTTCCTTTCAAGAGCTATGTCGAGAATAAGTCCGCTTGAAACGGAAGATTACTGCTATACGGTAACATTTGAATAACTTGAATAACAGAGTCATCGGCTATTGACCTATGGCTCTGTTTTTTTATTTTTTGAGTTTTTATGTAAAAAAGCTTCTTCCCCCTTTATTTTTGTTTTTTTATATGGTACAATATAAGAGTTAATGTATTTTACTACGAGGTAAAAATGAAAAGACTCTTAAAATATTTAAGGAGCTACAAGAAGGAATATGTGCTTGGGCCTCTCTTTAAGATGTTTGAGGCGATGCTCGAGCTTATTGTACCGCTTGTTATTGCGGCGATAGTGGACAGAGGGATTGGCGGTAACAATACCGGCTTTATCATCAAGGCATGTCTGTTTCTGCTTTTGCTCGGTGCGGTAGGACTCGGCTTTTCGCTGACGGCACAGTACTTCTCTGCCAAGGCCGCGGTAGGTTTCGTCGGTAAGCTCAGATATGCTCTCTTCGAAAAGGTGGGAACTCTTTCATACTCGGATATAGACGAGCTTGGTACATCGACACTTATCACAAGGATGACTCAGGATGCAAGCAAGGTACAGAATGGACTAAACTTAGCTCTCAGACTTCTTCTGCGCTCGCCCTTCGTTGTCTTTGGCGCGATGATAATGGCTTTTACGGTTGACGTAAAGTCTGCGCTCAACTTTGCGGCGGTTATTCCCCTGCTCTCTATTGTAGTATTCGGGATTATGCTTATTACGATGCCGATGTATAAGAAGGCGCAAAGGGGTACTGATAAGTTACTTTTAAGAACGCGCGAAAACCTATCGGGTGTGAGAGTGATCAGAGCATTCAGACAAGAGGATCAGGAAATAGATGCCTTCGAGGGTGAGAACGACGTACTGACCGCTATACAAAGGCGTGTCGGCAGAATCTCTGCCCTGATGAATCCACTCACCTACGTTCTGATAAACATAGCCATTCTTTTGCTTATCAATACGGGAGCACTGCAGGTAAAGCAAGGCAACCTTACACAAGGTGAGGTAGTCGCGCTTTACAACTATATGTCGCAGATACTCGTCGAGCTTATCAAGCTTGCAAATCTGATAATAAGCATAACCAAGGCGCTCGCCTCGGCATCAAGAATTGCAGATATACTTGATATTGTTCCTACAGAAAATATGGGTACTGCGACCGAGGGTAATGATACGGATTTAGCCGTGGAATTCCGCGCGGCTTCCCTTACATACAACGGCGCCGGTGAGCCGTCGATTGAGGATGTTACTTTTTCCGCAAAGCGCGGAAGCACGGTTGGAATTATCGGCGGTACGGGTTCGGGAAAAACTTCGCTCGTAAATCTTATCGGTGCGTTCTACAAGGCTACATCGGGTGAGGTGCTTGTCGACGGTGTCAACGTGTGCGACTACTCGCGTGACTATCTGCGTTCTCGAATAGGTATAGTTCCTCAAAATTCCGTGTTATTTTCAGGCAGTATTAGAGATAATATACTCTGGGGCAATGAGAATGCAACCGATGAGGAAATACTTCGTGCTATAGAAATCGCCCAGGCTACCGACGTAGTTTCTGTAAAGGGCGGTCTTGACGCTATGATCGAGCAAGGCGGAAAAAACCTCTCGGGCGGACAAAAGCAAAGGCTTACAATCGCGAGAGCACTTGTCAAAAAGCCGGGAATACTTATACTCGACGACTCTGCATCCGCTCTCGATTATGCGACCGATGCGGCGTTGCGATCTGCCCTTCGCGGCATTGATAACACAACCGTATTTATCGTATCGCAAAGAGCTTCATCCATTATGCACGCGGATCAAATCATAGTGCTTGACGACGGACACGCAGTAGGAATAGGCAAACACGATGAGCTTATTACATCCTGCCCTATTTACCGTGAAATATATGCAACACAGTTCTCGGAGGTGGAAAATGGCTAAAGTAAAAGAAAAAGCACGTCCGGGAACACTTAAAAAGGTGCTTGGGTATATCGGAAAATACCGTTTCCTATTACCTATCTCCATTCTACTCGCGCTTATCAGCGTTGCACTGACTCTTTACGTGCCGACTTTGATAGGTAAAGCAATTGACCTTATAGCCAATATCAATGAGCCGGAATTCGGAAGCATTGACCGAATTACCGGGGTGCTTATCGAAGCGGCTTTATGTATCTTAATAACTGCCGCGGCACAATGGCTTATGAGTACCATCAACAACAAGATATCCTTTGGCGTTGTAAGGGATATAAGAAACGATGCTTTCAGAAAGATAGAGTCGCTCCCCCTCTCCTACGTTGACCAAAAGGCACACGGCGATATTGTATCGCGTGTTATTAACGATGCTGATCAGTTTGCAGAAGGTCTTCTGCTCGGATTTACACAGCTCTTCACGAGCGTACTCACGATTATCGGTACTCTTGCATTTATGATCTACCTGAATTGGGTAATCGCTATAGTTGTATTCGTACTTACTCCGCTGTCACTTTTCATCGCAAAGTTCATTGCAAGCCGTACTTACAGTATGTTCAAGGAGCGATCCGAATACGAGGGCGCGGCAACTTCGTATATTAATGAGATTATAGGCAATCAGAAGACCGTCAAGGCCTTCTCACGCGAAGCAGAAACACTCGCTAAATTCGCGAATATAAACGCGGGACTTGAAAAATCGTCGCTTAAGGCAATATTCTTCTCATCTATCACAAATCCATCTACAAGATTTGTAAACTCCGTAGTATATGCCGCAGTTGCTCTTGCAGGTGCGCTAATGGCTATCCCATCTATAAACTCAGGTGCAGTAGTTGCTCTCGTCACGGTCGGCGAGCTTGCCTGCCTGCTTTCCTACGCAAATCAGTATACAAAGCCGTTCAACGAGATATCCGGAGTGCTTGCTGAATTCCAAAACTCCTTGGCATGTGCATCAAGAGTGCTGGAGCTTATTGAGGCAGAGTCGGAAATGCCCGACCGTGCGGATGCCACGGAACTTGGTGAGGTTGAAGGAAACGTTTCAATTGATGCTATATCCTTCTCTTACTTTCCCGAAAAGCCGCTTATCGAAAATTTATCGCTTGATGTTAAACCGGGAATGAGAGTGGCTATCGTAGGTCCTACGGGATGCGGAAAAACAACGCTTATCAATCTTCTTATGCGATTCTATGACGTTAACTCGGGCTCTATACGTGTCGAGGGCGAGGACATACGCGACATAAAGCGAGAGTCTCTGCGCGAGAACTACGGAATGGTACTGCAGGAAACTTGGTTAAGAGCAGGTACTGTAAAGGAAAATATCGCAATGGCGAAACCAGATGCTACCGACGAAGAAATAATTGCGGCGGCAAAGGCTGCACACGCTCACAGCTTTATCAAAAGGCTGAAGAACGGATATGATACCCTACTCGGAGAAGGCGGAGGAGGACTCTCGCAAGGACAAAAACAGCTCTTATGTATCACGAGAATTATGCTTGCACTTCCACCCATGCTCATACTTGACGAGGCAACCTCATCAATAGATACAAGAACGGAAATCCGTATACAGAAGGCATTTCTTGATATGATGGAAGGCCGAACAAGCTTTATTGTTGCGCATCGTCTTTCCACCGTCATGGGTGCTGATCTTATCCTCGTAATGAAAGACGGACATATTGTTGAGAGCGGAACGCACAAGGATCTGCTAAAAAAGGATGGATTCTACAGCACGCTTTATAGCAGTCAGTTTGCACATTAAAGCTTATCTATCGCTGTATTTTCAAAATAATTTCATAATATAATTATTCAATCGCAAAAGAACCGAGTCAAGGTTATTCCAAGACTCGGTTCTTCTTTGTTTTAGATATTCAATTAGATTTCGTTCTCAATATCTATGTATGCGCCGTTTTGAGTGTAAATATTGCCATAAGTGCCGTAGGTTATATGGGAATCTGCGCCAAAGACAATCTTATCGCTCTTGATTTCAAGCTTATAGATGTCGACACCGCCGGTAACGTATGCACCGCGCACTGTGGATACAACAACAGTCGATCCTTCCTCTTTACCGGTAACGCGCGTATCAATAAACGTGCTCTCGCCGCCAAGAGTAAGAGTATTTCCGTTAAGCTTGATCTCGGGAGTACCTACACCGTCATAAACTTCAAGATGAACGTTACGAAGCTCTACATTCGATCCGAGAACGAGCGGTTTTCTGATGTAAAGGACGGTATTGTTATCAAGATATCCTTCACCGACGAACTCATTTTTACCCGTAATGGTAAGCTTCTTAACCTCGGGAGTGTTGCCCGACATAATGGTGTGAGTCAAAGCTCCAACGTAGGATGAGTAGTACGCGATATTTATCTCGTACTCTCCCTCGGTGTCGGTCATAGCAGCAAAGGCTTCATCAATACTCTTATAAAGCCCCACCTTTTCACCATTCTTGTAAAGTGCGGTGATCTCCATATCCTTATCTGCAAGCTCAGGAGCTTTGTAAACGAAGTCTCCGTTAGGCGTTGTTGATTGATGAGAGAAATGATCTTTGTTTAAAGATGCGCCGGAAAGTCCAAATTTATCGAACACAACCTCATCGACCGAGTTATCGGTCCAAGTTATGTCAGCACCGTACCATACGCCGTCTACCTTAACGTAGTTCCAAGCATGAGCCTCGCCACCGCCGAAGCCTGAGCCCATTGCACACTCTATCCCGTTCAGCACACAGAAGTAAGCAAAGCTCTTTGCATAAGCCTCGCAAACTCCGTACTTGTGCATTGCAAGACCGGCTATATTGTGTGCCCACATATCACCAACGGGAGTCACACCATCTTTCTCATATGCGTACTCCATGCCTTTTACAATAAAGGAAACTATTTCAACAAGCTTTTCGAGCTCGGACATATCGTTACTAATGAGTGCGGCGCAGTCATTTGTCATCTTCTCGATTGCTGCATCACATTCACGTCTATAGGATGCACTAACATAGTTATCTGCAACGGTGAGAAGAATCTCGTCACCACGGGTTACAATCATTGCATCAAGCCAATAATACGCAGGGTTGGAAATGTAAAATACCTTCCACACAGCCTTTGCCTCATCGAGAGTGAGTCCGTATTCGGTAGTGTCAAAGGATCCAATCAAGTAATATGATCCGTCGGGTGAGAGGTCCTCGTTACTTACGTAGAACTCCTCTGCTACCGCGGTAAAATCTTTGTAAAGCTTCTGCATTTTCTTGCCGGAAGTATAGGTGCCGAGCGCGTGGTATCCGTATGTGCTGTTACCCGGTCTTGCAGCAAAATCATATTCTGTGTTACAGTATTCGCAAACGGGTAATGCACTGCCGGTATAGTCGCCACCCGAGCAAGGCTCGCTGAGAGTGTGCGAAGGATCGTTGGCGCAAGTACAGGAGTGTGATCCGTTACCGTTTGATAAATATGCACCCCAAGCATGGCCAAGAGCTTTTATAACCACCTTTGTGTTATAATCACATTCGGTGCAGTGCTCGTATGCATCGTAGCCATCCTCCGTACAGGTCGCGGCCTTTGAGGGCACGGAGCTGAAGGTATGAGTATGCGGATCAACAGCTTGAGTTTCGGTATATGCACATACGGTGCATTCTCTTTTCATCTCACCCGCCTTATCTACGGTAGGCTGAATCGTAAATACCCACTCGCCAAAACGGTGACCGAGAGCAGGGCTGGTTTGTTCTTTATCCTCTTTGCCGCATATGGTACAAACGCGATGTGTATAACCGTCCTCAACACAGGTTGGTTCAACACTGTCTTCCTCATAGTCGTGTTCGCCGTACTTGTTCCCTATAATTTTGCCACAGGAAACACAAGTAGGATATTCTTTGCAGTTACCTCTGTCGACCTTAGTATGAGAACACGTCACAACCGGTGATGAACTTATAAATGCATCTAAGATCTCACAAGAGACACACATTGCAAGTGCTAAAACCAAAACGATGGCTAAAGCAAAAATTTTCAACACATATCTTTTCATAACTTCCTCCATGGTTTATTTACATAACTATATTATACAAGAAATATCCAATTAAGTCAAGTACATAAATTCTGTATACACTTAATTTTCAGTTTGTACTTGAATTAACAGTAAATATATGGTAAAATATATTTGTAAAGCTACAGAAATGAGTAGGAGGCAGACGCATGAACAGTACGGTGCATAAACAGATTTACAAAACCGTTCTCAACATTCTTACAGAGCGTTCACTTACCCATAAAGAATTAATTGAGGAATCTGTCTCGCGGCTTTACGTTGGAATAGATACGAGTGGTCAAGTAGGTGATTTCACCGAGATACGCGGTCTTATAGGATCTGTTGTTGCGGAAATGAAAAGTGACGGAATCATTCTTTATGATGCAGGAGTATACTCGGTTGGTGCGGTTGGTCCGATGCCGCTAAGATTGGAAGGATGCGAGAAGGAAGTAGTCTCTTTTTTAACTTACGGATCTAAAAGCAAGGCAGAAATACGTTCTCACCTTGTAAAAGTGTTTGGGACTTACAAAACCCCGAGCGAATCTGATGACAGACTGCTCTATAATTACATAGGTCAGGTGTTGCGCAGACTCACCGAGCTTGGTACAATAAAGCTCTCGGAGGGAAAGTATTCCATCAAAGCCGAAACACAGGCGGAAATAGGTAACTTAAACGAAATGCTTGAATTAAAATCCACGTTTCTCACAAGAATACATCGAAAAGGCGGCGAATTTTTCGAGCATTATATCCTAACTCTGCTTAAAAAGAATGATGAGAAATACGGTAAAATCGTTACGGAATGTAGAACCATCGGAGGATCGATGGACGGAGGGGTGGACGGAATAATCAAAACGGTTGACTACCTCGGCTTCAAAGAGATTGTGCTTATACAAGCTAAAAACCGAACGGATATGACTAATGAAACCACGGTCAGAGCCTTTCTCGGGGCTTTGTATGCAAACGGTGGTAACAAGGGCATATTCGCTACCACCTCGGATTTTCATCCGGCTGCAAAGCTCTTCCTTAACGGAATCGATAATTGTGTGGGTATAAACGGTGAGGACATCTTCGAGATGGCGTGCAAAAATCTTTACGGCATAAAAAAGAAGAGCGGAAAGCTCGTGATTGATAATAAAATTATATAAAACGGAGAAATAAAATGACAGTAAAAGAAACCAAACAAAGAATTGAAAACGAGCTTCAGCTGATGGCGGAGAGCTTTGGCAATGCTGCTTATCTCGTTAAATACGATGTGGACGTAGAGGTTAATCTGCTTGAGGACGCAACCGAGGACGTTACCTCTGTTTTCGGTTCTCTCTCAATAGGACCGGAAGGTGCGGAAAATGATGACAGACTCTTCCTTCCCCTCGATGCAGAGCTTGATGAAGATGACAACGTAGACGAAAAGCAGTTTGAAGAAAACCTCGAGAAATTCAAAGCTAAAGCTATCGATATCCGCAATAGAATTCTCGCATCGAACGATTATAATGCCGAAGTTAAGGCAATAATCGACGACTTTGACCGCGAGATGGATGAAAAATACCGCGAAGAAATTGAAAGGCTTAACAAAGTAGCAAAAAGGAATCTGGTAATAGCATCAATAGCAACTGCAGCTGCAGCTATAATTGCAGTAGTTATACTTGTAATTGATAAGCTCGGATGAGGTAAAATATGACGGTCAATGAAGCAATAGAAAAAATGCAAGCCACCGTAGAGGCTTCAAAGCAAAAGCTTTTGGACAACGGCTTCACTATGTCGGTTGAAACCGACTATATGAACGGTATGCTCGGTAGCGTAAACGATCTAAAAAAGGCAAAATACGTAACAGTATCCCTTGTAATAAGCGCGGAAGGTACTGCAGAGGGCGAGGAGTACTGTATGTCCCTCGGTGCAGATATACGCACAAAGAAAGTGAATGAAGAACAACTCAACCGAGATATTGAAAGCTATCAAAAAATGGTGGACGATGCAGTTGAAGTGCTCGCAGGATATGAAAATAAAAATGAAGGTCTCCTAAGCCTTACCGCAAAGGCAAGCGAAGAATACGAGCAGTTGTTAGCAAAAATAGAGGAGGAGCAAAAAAAGAGCCGCAGGGTCTCGATGATAATCAATATTGTGTTTATCGTAGGCTTTGCCCTGCTCTTGCTGGTTGCTTTCTTGAAGTGATGGCACTTGATTTCTCTAAGTATACACCAAAAAGACCATCCAGCTGTGAGAGCTGTGAATTCTACGTATATGACGAATATACCGAAGACTATTCCTGCTCGCTCAGCCTTGATGAAGATGAGATGGGAGACTTTCTCGGCGGACAGACAAATTCCTGCAAATACTATCGCTATTACGACGAGTATAAGAGCGTAAATAAGCAAATTTGATTTAGTGATTTTTTATAAAGGCGATGCTCTGTTTTTGGTAAGAGTGTCGCCTTTATTTGCCTTTTTTTGAATTTTTCAGAAAAAATTTTATTTTTCGCATTTGAGGATTTGCGAGCTTTAAAGAGAAAACGAGAGAAAACGAGAGCTTTGGTTTTCTAAATCAAATTCTTTGAAAAAAGTTTGTAAAAACCCATTGACATTTTTATATGCGTATGCTATAATAAACAAGCTTGAAAAAAGACTTGTATAGAAGTTATCTATACGAAACCAAAAAACGGAGGAAATTAAAATGTCCACATTTATGGCAAACGCTAACAACATCGAGCGTAGATGGTTTGTTATCGATGCAGCAGGTCAGCCTCTTGGTAAGACCGCAGTTAAGGCCGCTAACATTCTTCGCGGCAAGCACAGACCCGAGTTCACTCCCCACGCTGATTGCGGAGAGTTCGTTATCATCATCAATGCTTCTAAGGCAGTTCTCACCGGCAGAAAGCTTGAGCAGAAGTACTACAGACATCATTCCGGCTACATCGGTGGCCTCAAGGAAGTTCAGTACAAGACTCTTATGGCTAACCGTCCTGAGATGGCTATGGAGCTTGCTGTTAAGGGTATGCTTCCTCACAACACTCTCGGCGCTAAAGCTTTCACTCGTCTTCGCGTTTACAAGGACGCTGATCACAAGGAGGCAGCTCAGCAGCCCATCGTAATTGACTAATAGGGAGGTTAGTGATCAATGTATACAAGTGCTAAACCTTATTTCTACGGCACAGGCAGAAGAAAGAAGTCTGTTGCAAGAGTTCGTCTTTATCCCGGTACCGGTAACGTTACCATCAACGGAAGAGATATCGACAACTATTTCGGTCTTGAGACCCTTAAGCTTATCGTTAACCAGCCCTTCGGTGTAACCGAGACTATCGGTAAGTTTGATATCGTTGCTAACGTTTGCGGCGGCGGCTTCTCCGGTCAGGCAGGCGCTATCCGTCACGGTGTTGCTCGTGCACTCCTCGTTGCTGACGAGGCATATAAGCCCCTTCTTAAGAAGGCT
>JAZRAE010000031.1:0-1755 GCA_045634385.1 Eubacteriales bacterium
ATCCGCTTCACGATAATCACCTATCATCGCATATTGAGGCAATGAATTTGTAATATACCGCGCCTGACTTGGCATAACCTCCTGCATGCCGAATACATCCATATCAAGCTTGACGATAAATTTCACAAGATCACTCTTGCGCGCACGCCAAGCATTGGGCGTCCCGCCATCTGCCGCCCCCATACGTATATTGTATGTTCCAACCGTAATCTCATCGTCCGCCCATGCGCAGAACGAACAGGCAACCATCACAGCTGTGACAATATTTTTTAACTTCATTTTATCTCCTTCACTAACCACTAACGACTAACGAGGAATATTTTAACATCCCACGACAACAACATCAAGAGCCAAAATTGTATCATCTAATGGGTCAGCAAAAAAGAGAGGAAGACCATGGGGTTCTAAAGAAAAGAAGAAAGGCAAACACCTCCCCCATGGGGGAGGTCGGCGGCGCAGAAAAAACAATGCTCATAATGCCAGAAAATTGTGTATGATGGGAGTTCCACAAAAACCTATCATTCGCAAATTCGACATTATGAGCAAGAGAAAGTATAACATACATAAGGTAGCTGGGGAAAGGCTTTCTGAAAAAGAGCTGGAAACACTATCGACAGCTTGGAACGGATATATCAACCGATGCAGCAAAATCTCACTGAGAAAATTCGCGTTGCTCCATGGTGTACCATACGAAACCTGGCGACGCGAATACAACCGGGGCGCAGTGCACAAAACAATCAGAAACGGCAATCGATGGATCTACGCAGAGTACGATCTGGACAAGGCTATTGCCTCGCGTAACAACGGAAAATCAAACATGGGAACAAAAATGAAACTCACAATTGGCATGGCAATCCTTTTTAGGCACTTCGTCCTTAATCTGCGAAGATCTCCCTATGATGCACGGCAAGCCATCATTGAAGCCTTTCCCGGCAAAGACATTCCCTGCCTAAAAACATTTTACAATCACATTGAAGCAGGTGATATTGGTGTTTTCCACGGACAAACACCTTACCATCCTGGAAAACGACGAAAGCCAAGAGAATCAGCACACGAAGCAAAGACAGTGCCAGGAAGAAGGCAAATCAAAGACAGACCTGTTGAAGCAGACAAGCCGAAAGAACTGGGGCACTACGAAATGGATACGATCATCTCAAAACGAGGAACCAGCGGAGGATTGTTGGTTATGCTGGATCGGTGCAGCAGGCGATACATCATCGAACACATAAACCATATCAATCAAAACGAGGTCATCAAAGCCATCCGAAGAATGAAGGCTCGCAATGCCCTGCCTATCATTCGCAGCGTGACAACCGATAATGGATGCGAGTTCTTAAGCCAGAAACGACTGGACCGCGTATTTAAGGCGGAAACTTACTACACTCGAGCCTATGCGTCATACGAGAAAGGCGCAATCGAAAACTGCAACAGACTTGTCAGAAGATGGTTCCCTAAAGGGACTGACTTCAATAGCCTTACAAGACGCGATATTAAGCACCTTGAAGACTGGATCAACACCACCCACAGAGAATCACTTAACGGAGAAACCGCATATGCGTACGATTCACGTTTGGCCAAGACGGCTTAAGGAGTTTTTGCTGACCCACCCTCTTTACAAGTCACCCGGCGTTTTTTCACCGTGGCAACGAGAAATTTATGCATATAACCGATAAGCATCATACCTCCCGAAAGCACCACCACCGCCGCGAACGCCGGAACGAACGAATCGGAGAGGCTCCCGTAACAGCCAATGAG
>JAZRAE010000032.1:0-14387 GCA_045634385.1 Eubacteriales bacterium
AAGTTGTAAGCCTCCTCGAACTTCTTAACGGTCTTCTGAAGGTCTACAATGTGAATACCGTTTCTCTGAGTGAAGATGTACTCTGCCATCTTGGGGTTCCACTTCTTAGTAGGGTGACCGAAGTGAACGCCTGCTTCAAGCAACTGCTTGATTGTAATTTCGAACATTTTATGTTCCTCCTTGGTTTTTCCGCCATAGCGACATAACGTTGCGACTCGTGAGAGCACCGGCAACGAACCCACTCGCTATGTGAGAATTTTGTATTTCGTGCTCACGCACGTGTTATATAATAACACATACGCCCCTGTATGTCAAGTACAATTTTTCGACGTTCTGTAATTATTTACAATTTATTCATATTTATAATAATGTAGGAAGAATTACAATCGCCTCACCAACTCGGGAGAATATATTTTGCACCTCCGACTCGGGGAGTGGATTCGTACCTTTTCCAAGCTCTAAAGTAAAGGATGGGATACCAAGCGATCCGCTATAATCCGCAAGTCCGCCATAGGCGGCAGTTCCTTCGGGCGCACTCACCGAGTAGCCGCACATAGCACCCAGTCGCTCGGCTCTCCTTTGCATTTTTCGTCCTTTGGGCTGATAATATATCTCCTCACCTTGTGTGTGAAGTGAGACTACAGCAGAAGGCATAAGTGTACGGATAAAATTTGCAACACCGCGTGTTTCAGGCTCACTCTCGGGGTACTCTCCGCTATAGAGAGTGGGACCCGGAACTATTTCCTTTTCTTTTTCAATTTGCTTATACTCAATGAAACGGAAATCATAGTTATGATTGAGGTCAACCCCACGTGCATTTGCCTGCCAGGTAGTGAAATCTCCGCCGCTCATCCTTATCTGCCTATCCTTTAAAATCGAGTCCGACGCACCGTGAAAACGGAGCTCAACTCCATCGGGATTAACACACGGAATTACTATAAAGCAGTATTTCGACAACAGAAATTTACAATCTACATCCTTTATTTTTTCGCCTGTTGAAATTTGTAAAAGGCGGTCAATAAGCAAAAATGCAATATTCGTCGTTATACTTTCAAGCGCGTGATGTGCCGCAAAGACGACAATATGCTTTTTCCCTTCACCGACAAAATACCCTTCGACAGGTCTTTGGAGTATGCTCCTTGCAATAACGCTCTCTCTTATTTGCCCATGCTTTTCTGTGAGTCTTGACTTCATTTTTTCTCGCCCTTCTCTATCAGCAGGATTAAGTAATTCTTCGTCAATAGTAAATCTCATATACCCCTCCAAAATTTATTCACTAATTAAGTATTGAAAAACGGTGGGGAATATGCTAAAATAATACTATCAATTTGTCATAAGGAAATAAAAAATGAAATACAGTGCAAAAAGGATCACTCGCAACGCCCTTCTGATTTACATCTTGGTTAATGTATTTACCTACGCCTTTGCTCATATTGCCTATCTCTTTGCAAACGACGTTATTGGCGTAACTTTGGAGTATATAAGCTACTATCTTTCTAAATCAATCGAATTTTTAGCTGCACCGATACTTGCGGCATTAATTTATCTTTTGTACAAGAATTACGGAAGACGCACGGCTCTTTTATCCGCCCTTGTGATTTCTTCCGCGAGAGCTTTCTACTCCCTGCCGTACTACTACATACTCTTTATTTATAACTACGGCTATGACTCAATTGAGTCTATCCTCCTCTCCCTTTCGGCAACTGTACTCGTCATTATTGTAACTGTCCTCGGCATTGCTCTGTCGATTGGGATATATCTGTTTGTGATGAAGATGATTTGCAAGCATTCCGGCGACGATATTGTATCCGAGCTTACAAAGCCTGATGAGAAGACAAATATCTTCGACTTTCTCGCAAGAGCCAATCTCCCAATCCTCACGTTTTCACTTTCACGCTTTGCCTTTAGCTTAGTACGTGAGCTTATCGACACAATAACATTCTTTGTCGAATATCTCTCGGATTACCGCCCCATGGAGATCATCACGATACTTCTAAACTTTGTACTTCTCTTCATCCTCCTTGTCTTATCCTACCTTATCTCATCCGCAATAAAGAACAAGCTTGTAGCAGATAACGACATTGAGAAAGTGACAGAAGAATAGCTTTTCGCCTTTGTTTTGACAATATCACTTTACATTTAACATAAAAAAACAGATGCACACCTTCTGATACGTGTGCATCTGCTTTTTATATTTCACCAAATTTCGCCTTTGGACTTTTCTCCACTAAGAAGAAATAAGGCGAGGTTGGTGAGTTCAGTATCTTAAACTCGGAAGGACAGATACGGAAGCGTGAAAGAGATGAAAAATACTCCCTTAGCATCTCGCCCTCGAGCGCGCCCTCCTCGTGCCCGGGGTAGATCGCTACAATAAGGACCCCGTCAGGAGCAAGCAATTCAAGTGCGGCTTCAACCGCAGGCATTGTCGTCTCGCGCATCGTTGTAACCGCCTTTCTGCCGCTTCTCGGCAGATACCCGAGATTGAACATTCCCGCCTTGATAGGCTCGGTAACGAACTCCTTTACCCTATGGTGCGAAGCACAGATAAGGGTGTAATTCTCGGGTGCGCCGTTGGCTTCAAGGTGTGCTCTCGTCGAGATCAATGCGTCCTCTTGAATATCAAAGGCGTATACCTTGCCACTCTCGCCAACTGCCTTTGAGAGAAAGAGCGTATCATTGCCGTTTCCCATTGTAAAATCAACTGCTACGTCACCCTCGCTTAGGTGTTCCATTATAAAATACTTGTGCAGTCCTACAAGATCAACCATTGCCACTTTCGGATAGCTCCTCTCCCGACATCGGCTTAACGAATGCCGTATAATTCGTTTTATAGATTACGAAGCCCGGCTTTGCGCCCTGTGGCTTCTTTATATTTTTTACCGCCGTATAGTCCACCGCAACGAGATCTGCCGTCGCCTTTGAGTAATATGCCGCAACAGATGCTGCCTCGGTGTAATCGCGCTCGGACGGTTCCTCTCCTCCGGTCACCATAATAACGTGCGAGCCGGGTATATCCTTTGTGTGGAACCAAATATCATGCTTCTCCGCCATCTTAAAGGTAAGATGATCGTTCTGTATATTGTTTCTGCCGACAAGAAGCTCGTAGCCTCCGCTTGTGGTAAAGCGCATTGGACGGGGCTTTATCTGCTTTGGCGGCTTGTAGCCCTTCATCTTCTGCGCGTAGCCGCTTCTGTAAAGCTCGTCGCGTATTTCGACAAGATCCTCCTCGGTCTGTGCCTGCGAGAGAAATGCCTTTACGCTCTCGAGGTACACGAGCTCCTGCTCCCAAAGAGCGATCTGCTCCGTAAGTACCGCCTTTGCGGTCTTTGCCTTGTTATAGAGCTTATAGTATCTCTGCGCGTTGTCCGCAGGCGAGAGCCTTGAGTCAAGCTCCACCGTTACCTCGGGACACTCGTTGTCATAGTAATCAATAGCTTTGAAGGATGTCATTCCCCTTTTCAGCTGATATATATTAGCGATTATAAGATCACCCTTTTTGCGGTGTTCCTCACCCTTCTCACTCTCAAGGAGCGACTCACGCTGTATCGCAAGCTTTCTTTCAGTGCGCGCTGTCGCGTTGTTTAAAAGAGTGACAAGGTCGTGACCGCGCTGATGTATCTTTTCCAGTCTATCGCGCTCGGCAAAGTATGCGTCAAGCAACTCTGCCAGTGACTCGTAGTGCTTCACCGTAACAGCGTCACCGAGATAGGTGATGTCCATATAGGAGTAGTCTATCGGCTTGCCCGCGCCGTCGATTGCAACAGTAGGGGTATAATTCTCACCTATCAAAAGCTCCTGCCAAGCGCGGAAGGTCTTCCAAAGTGCATTTCTGTCGACATCCATAAGCGGCACGTCACAGTTACCTGTCGCACGGAAACAAATTTCATGTGCTATCTGTGTCGCAATGCCGGAATAGGTCGATGTTATAAATTTTTCCACACTTCTCTCCGACGAAAATGAAACAATCTTTTCAAAGAATTTTTCTTCATCAATTTCAAGCGGAGAAAGCTTGTCCGCCTGCGCCGGTATCTGATATTTCATACCGGGAAGGACCTGTCTGACGGTGCTTGCGGCAAAGTCGATGACCTTCATCGCCGCGAGTATCTTCCACTCCGAGTCGGTAATTATCAGGTTGGCATATTTGCCCATTATCTCACAAATTATCTTCTTCTCGGTCGGGAATCCCATCTCGTCATAGCACGCAACCTTAAAGACGGCTATTCTGTCAAAGCCGAGCTGCTCTACACCGACGATCTTTGCACCGAGGAAATACTTTCGAAGTAACATACAGAACATCGGGGCTTTAAGAGGATTTTCCTTGGCAACGTCGGACAGCTGAAGTCTCGGAGCGTTAGGACCAACGTTTAGCACGAGACGACGCGACGAGCGACCGTAATGTACAATGAGATCTATCTCATCGTTCTGCGGCTGAAGCACCTTTTCAATTTTTCCTTCGGGAAACTGCGAGGAAAATTCCGAAAGAACAGCCCGCATCATACAAGCATCAAATGCCATAACCCCCCCCTTTTTCTGTAATCAATCGAGACCAAATATCGGTAAGCACACTATTAGTTAATTGACTTAAATATTGTAGCATAGACAAGGGGGAAAGTCAAGGGAGTATGTATATTAAAGCTCGTTATTTTATCTCACGTGCCAAAGGCCATATCGAATTCCGAGCAAAGCGAGAAATATATAGAATGGTCGTGTAGCAACCATATATCGAGTTTTTTGTGGGGCTTAGGAACATCAAAAACATATCGACAATCCCTCATACACCGTCAATATGAAAGCAATATCCACAGACCAACGAAAGAATTGTTAGAGTTTCGCAACCTCATCCGTCAGCCTTTGGCTGCCACCTTCCCAAAAGGGGAAGGTCAGAGTCCCCCTTTCCCTCTTTAGAAGATAGATTGAAGCGAGGTTCTATAAAGCGAGCAAAGTCGAGCTTATAAGATCCTCGCTTCAAGACGGATGAGGTTGCCTCACACCATCTTTTAAAAATCAACCTATCCGATCAAGTTAATCTCCGGATAAAAAACAAGTTTCCCCTTATCAACAGAAAAGCTATGCTCCACCCCGTCAATTTCACACATATTATCCCCGTCCGACAGCCTTTCACCCTCGGCAGAAAGTGCAGATACACCCGCTCTGATCGCATCGTAAAAGATAAGCTTGCCTACACTCTTTATTCGTATTTTGTCCGTATATGAAACGGCAATAGCCGAGCTTACACCTTCTTCCAATAGGGAGGATAACAAAAGTGTAAGCCTATCATACGAGAACAGCCCACTATCCCGACACGCAACAACGGCAATGACATTTTCCCCATGGTATGAATATACGCAAATTTCGATACCGTCAGCAAATTTCACGGTTTTTGTACATAACATTTTACTTTTTACGCCATTTACCGAGAATTTATATTTTTTACTGCAAATCGGCAACTCAACAGTTTCCCCTCTCCGCTTTATATCAAGTGTCATTTTGGGAAAGCCAAGCACTCTCTCAAAAAAGCAAGAGAGAGCCGCAAAAGTTAGATACGGCTCTCTCGGTTCTATATTATTTTTATCAAAGGACAACACTCCGAAATCTTCTTCCCTCTCGGGATAAAGCACCACCGCAAGCTCACCCTCGGAAAGCTCTCGGCACACCCCTTCCCTATCAAAGGAATCACTCGAGAAAGAATAAACCGACACCAAAGTACCGTCCACTAAAATCTGTTTTTTTCTCATTGTCGCACCTCAAAAACCCATTATCAGTATATGCTAAAAAAGGTCTGAGGTTCGTGCTTCTCTTTATTTTTATCTAAGTTTTTTCTTTATTACAGCCGCTAAAATAATGACGCCAACCACCCCTGCAGCTGCGATAAACATTATTGTTTCAGCTTGCATTCCTCTGTATACTCTTTGCGGAGCTATTGGATTTTCGGAAGTGCAAAGCGTGAATTCAAGCTCACCGCTTGGCAGTCCGTTTTGTCTGTAGGTATAACCGTTATCCGTCTTTACGAAACCGTCAATCGTGTTGTCGGTAATATAGTACGGCGTATTAACAATGATCTCTATCTCGCCAAAGCTTGCCCACGTGCTAGCAGGAGAAAGAAGATACGTATAAGAGTAAATATCGGGATCATAACTCATGTCAATGGCGGGATAGATTGGAGCGGTTACCCTATTAACAATGCTTTCTTTAGGTGCAATCGTAATCTCATACTCATACCAACGCATAAGCGCGCCCATAAATACTTCTGTTGAAAGACTTGATACAATGTTAAGACTAATGTAATTGTATTCTGAATTACCTTTAATGTCATAATTAAAAGCATCAATCACGGCATTATACCAATCCACTTTTGTCACTCCGGTGCTTTCACGCCAATTTTCAAGCGCAAGATCCTCAAGTGTCATTGTTTCAGTATTAGTAAGTGATACTATGCCATCTATTTCTTCTCTATCTTTTACGCCGCCGTCCTCATAACATTTCCACACAAGAGGTGTAGAAAGCGGTTGACCTATGGCATATACAGTAAGTACATCACCGTTTTCTGCCCAGCTGGTAAGTCTTGCATCGCCATCCTTTTGCAGATGAAATCCGCTTTGATCGGGAAAATAAATTTTCGTATTTCCGTCACCGCCATCCCAATCAAATGCAGCATTGGCAGCGCGGTACTTTGTTTCATCAATCTGTCCCTCTTTATTTTCTCCGCCGACGATATACGTATATTTCGTCACCGTCATATCGGGAGAAAAGAAGCTATCGGATACATAGTTATCACGTAACTTTGGAAGATCATTTTCCAAATCAAATTGCAAATCCGATTCCAAGGTGTATCGGATATTCTTTTCAACCGCTTCTCCGTTTACCGTGATATCATATTTTTCGGTATCAACGTTGGTAATGTAGGACTGACTCTCTTCATCATAGATACTCGCGTAGTCCGGCCGCTTACCAAAAGGAAACGCAAGCGTTGCAGTTACGGTGAGATCGGTTGGATTATAGAAGGTATATTCCGCACTCACCTTCCCCGTGTAAGCAAGGTAATCCTCTTTTTCGCGGTAATAGTTTGCAGGAAATTCCGAAATATCAAAGGTCAGTACCTCTTTTGTCACCTCAATAGGACAATTCTCGCCAACTGTCATAGCACCCGTTGAATCAACACCGCGCCATTGCGTCTGTGCTGAATTTGCATTCGCCGTTATCGGCAGCAAGGTCGATATAAAGAGAGTGCAGATAAATAGGCATATTATTTTTTCGAGATTATACTTCATAATCAGCCTCCTTACTCTCCCCAGGTAAGCTCGACCGTCATTTCGCTAAAGTAATTCAAAAACTCGGTCTCACCTTCCGGTATCGTCAACAAAACTGTGATCATACCGTCCGCCTTTAAGGTGATTCCTCCGGTCGCGTACAACTTCATATAAGCACGCCCATCGTATCCGCCGTGTTGGACGAAATACAGTGTATCTCCGACATTTGCGCTGTCAATTTCCGCAGTTGACGGGAAGGAAAGAATATATCCGGAATCAACCTTATCAAAATAAATGTTTTGCTCTATTACCTCAATGAGACCTGCCTTTCTGTCAAATCTTGCAGGATAGGATTCCATAATCTTCACACTATTATCATCCCAGCTTTTCTCATATTTGAAATTGATTTTTACAAGATCTCCCTCTTTAAGCTGATAGGTATGATCATCGTTTGACTCGTGTCCGTCAAAGCAGGAGCAACACCCTTCATTTTCGGGTATTTCTACATCACCGACACTCGGAATATATACAACCAACCGATTGCACTCTTCCGAAAAACGCACGACACCGTAAAACTGCTCGTGATTGTATTGATCGACTTCACGGCATCCGACAAAGCAATACAAAAGAGATACCACTGCTAATGTTAGAGCTAATAGTTTTTTCATAACACTTACCCCTTAATCCATTTTGGTATTGAAGGTGTATTCCACAAAATCACCGTCTTTAAAGCTAAGCTTGATCACATAAATCTTGTCAGGCTGCAAATCAAATTCAATTTGGCTAAACCACCCCTTTTCTACAACAACCTCTTCTCCCGACAATTCTTCATTATAGTCGTAAGAAACAACAACACACTTTCTGAATCTGTCGTAATCTCCGTAATTTGCGGTATATAAAACAAATTTATGCTCGGCATTCTCGTCAAGCTCAAACGGAAATACATTACTCTGGTTTAGTTCAAAAATATCAAGCGAATTTTCTTCAAACCCATTCCACTTATAGTTACCTCGTTTGGCAAGCGAGGTAGCCCCCTGCGATATATTATGATTACCGACTATCGTATCTATTGAGTAGGATAAGTTGGGGGGCGTGTGATATTTCGGTGACACACGAGTAACTACACCGTCACCGCAAATGTCGTAAAACGCCTCGGCACATTTTGAAAAAACGTAGCTTGGCGAGTTGTTAGAGCCTCTTGACACCTTGCTCGTTCCGTCGCTATAATCGATCTTTAATGTCCACCCGCCGCCGTCGATAATTCCGGGCGGAGATTTGTATTCCTCTCTTATATCAAACAAGCCGTAGGTATATATCTTATTTATTAAAATCTTTTCTTGTTCGTCCGTAAACTCGGATAAGGTTTCCATTCTGTCGTGCTCATCATCCGTCGGCAGGTAGGAATGTAATGTAACAGTATTTTTGTAAAAATCAAAGAAATATTCCGTAGTAAAACCGCCGTTATAATCTACGTGCGTGTACGTCAAGCTCGTAAGGGGTGTTTCGTTATACTCCTTGATAGTTACACTGCATCCGACAAAACAAGACAGAAGCGTTGATAAAAACAAAACTAAAGCTGACAGTCTTTTCATTCGTTTACCTCTCTATCATAATTTATCCTTCATCCTATATGACAAGAAAAATAGTTAAAAGGTTACACGTAATTTTATTTTTAGTATCACTTGGTAAAAACAATGTTGGATTTACGGAAAATTACTTTTTCCAAAGGTACACTCTCGTTTCGTAGGGTTTAAGAATAAGGCTATTGTTCTCGTAGTTGTTAAGGATCAGCTCTGCGCTCGCAAGATCAAATCCGCCGGGAGCTGAAAGCTTAGCCGCTTTATCTGTGAAGGAGCAAACTACCAAAATTTTCTCCTTGTCATCCTCTCTTGAATAGGTATAAACTTTAGAAGAAAGCTTGTTATACTCAACGTAATTGCCGTGTCTTACCGCGCTGAGCTCTTTTCTCAGCTTGATACACTTACGGTAGAAGTTAAGCACGGAGTCTTCGTCATCCTCCTGCGCCTTTACGTTGACCTCCTTGTAGTTCTCGTTAACGTAGAACCAGGGCGTACCCGTGGTAAATCCTGCGTTCTCACCGTCATCCCACTGCACGGGTGTTCTCGCAGAATCGCGAGAGCCATACCACAGACGCTGGAGTCTCTTCTCGGGAGATTTCTTCGTGCCTACGTTGTTGTACTGCCAACGTGTCTGCACGTCCTCGTACATCTCGGGATCAGAGGGATACCAGTTGCTCATACCGATCTCCTGTCCCTGATATACGAAGGGAGTTCCCTTCAGGAACATATACGATACCGCGAGCATCTTTGCGCTCTCGGTCCTATACTTCTCACTTCCGTAGCGGGATACCATTCTCGGGTGATCGTGGTTCTCGATATACAGCATATTCCATCCCTTGCCGTCAAGCTTATCCTGCCAAGAGGAATACGCGCTCTTAAGCCTTCTCAATGAGAACGGAACGTGGTTAAAGTCGGTAAACAGACAGTCCGCCTCCTGCGTCTTGAACTGTATCATCATATCAAGCACGGGATCGTTGTTCTCATCTATATACTCAAGAGCCTTTTTCGGAGTAACCATAGGTGCTTCGGCAAGGATCATACAATCGTACTTTGAGAACACGTCACGCTTGAACTCCTCAAGATACTCGTGAAGATGCGGTCCGTGATTGAAGTAGAGGAACCCCTTGGAGGCAGGCATAATGTAATCGTCGGGAAGTCCGTCCTTCTTTGAGATAAAGGTGATAACGTCCTCTCTGAAGCCATCAACACCCATATCGAGCCAGAATCTGAGTATGTTTTTTACTTCCTCTCTGACAAGAGGATTATCCATATTGAGATCAGCCTGCTCAATTGCAAAGAGGTGCATATAATATTCTTTTCTGACTTCGTCATACTGCCAAGCCTTTCCCTCAAAGAGAGAATCCCAGTTGTTCGGGAGCTTGCCGTTTGCTTTCGCAGGTCGCCAGATGTAGTAATCGGTATAAGGGTCTATGCGCTCGCGGCTCTTTTTGAACCACTCGTGCTCGGTGCTGGTGTGATTGACTACGAGGTCCATAATGACCTTCATCCCTCTCTCGTGCGCACCGTCAAGCACCTTTTTAAAGGCGTCCATACCACCGAATTCCTCGGCAATGTCGTAATAGTCCGAG
This sequence comes from Eubacteriales bacterium, assembly GCA_045634385.1. Classification (GTDB taxonomy): domain Bacteria; phylum Bacillota; class Clostridia; order Oscillospirales; family CAG-272; genus UBA1740. The sequence goes on from JAZRAE010000032.1 coordinate 10,417, forward strand.
ATATCGTATCCGCAATCCACTCCGGGCGAGGGATATAGGGGCGAGAACCAAATGCCGTCGCACCCAAGCGACTTGATATAATCGAGCTTTTCAAGTACGCCGAAAAGGTCACCCATTCCGTCACCGTTTCCGTCCTTAAAGGATCTCGGCCAAATCTGATAAAATACCTTGTCCTTGTACCATCTGTTCTGTTGCATATATAAACTCCTTTGTGTAGATAAATTTATTTTAATAGATAAGCTTTTAGATCATCAAGATTATTTTCAACCTTGCCGTCGATTACGGCGGACAGTAACATATTTAGTGCCACGCCCACATCTTCACCCTTAATTCCAAGGGCTAAAAGATCACCGCCGCGAATGGCAAGGCCCGATATTGTGTAGGGAGTGTCGCATCCAAGAGCCTCGGTAAGAGTATGAGATTCTCTATCTGTAAATTTACCTGTGAGAACACCGAGTGCTAAGACTCCCTCGATCACCTCATCACCGTACTGTGCGAGCGCGGTGAGTGTCGATCTTTTATCATCAAAATTAACGTTATCGTATGCGGAAAGCACCGAAACAGTATGGGTGCGTGTGAATTTATCGGTCTTGAGATCGGTAAATACGCGCTCGGCTAACTCCTCAGGCTCATCACTGTTCAAGAGGAAGAGTGATGCAAAGCGAGAGTAAATATCCGCCTTATCGAAGCGCTCTTTATCGGGTAACTTCTCTATTCGTAAGCCGCAGAGAACACACTCCAAAACATCGGCATACTCGTAAAGAACAGACGTCGCGTCAACGCCCATAACGAGCTTTTTCAGCTCGGTGTATATCCTCTCCTTGGAGATGGATGAAAGATGGTTTGCGAGCTCGCGTAAAGCATCTGCGGTGTCCCTCTCAATCTCAAAACCAAGCACTGAAGCAAAGCGTAGTGCCCTGAGAATTCTTAGCGCATCCTCGCTAAATCTGACCTTTGGATCACCGACCGCTCGTATCAATCTGCACGCGGCATCCTCTCTGCCGCCAAACGGATCTGAAAGTCCCGTATATGGGTTATACGCCATCGCATTTACCGTAAAATCACGTCTGGCAAGATCCTCGTCGAGCCTATCGGTAAAGGTCACTTCCTCAGGATGTCGGTTATCCTTGTAATCCCCGTCAACTCGGTAAGTGGTTATCTCGTACGGTGTACCGTTGAGTACTAAAGTCACCGTGCCGTGCTTGATACCGGTATCAACAGTCCTATAGTCGCAAAACACCGCCTTGGTTTGATTGGGAGTTGCATTAGTTGTAATATCAAAATCGCCGAGGGGACGTCCTATAAGCGAGTCCCTGACAGATCCGCCAACAACGTGCGCCAAATAACCAGATTCACTCATTTTGTCAAGAATAAACCGAACGTCCGTCGGGAGCTGCATATTAAATTCACTCATAGAATTACCTCCTTTCATTCCTTGGGTATATTATACCACGCGCGCAATATTTTGTCAAACTTGTTGACAAAAATAGAAATGCGACTTATAATTGAGTTGATATTTTCCCAAGGAGAAGGACTATGAGTAATATACAAAAGCTTTTGGATGAAAGAAATATACCCGATATTCTCGACGGTGTTAAGACAGCCGCGGACTTTGAGAAAAAGCAGGATATGATACGCAAGCTTCTTGCCGAGAGGCAGTTTGGTGAAATACCCAAAAAGCCCGAGCATATGTACATTGAGAATGGTGAGCCATATGAGAACTTTGCCGCAGGAAAGGCAATCAGAACCAATCATATCTTCAAGTTTGAGATGGATGGTAAGAGATTTTCCTTCCCTGCCATGTCGGTCATTCCCAAGGGAAAGAAAAGGTGTCCTGCATTCGTCTTTATAGCATTTGAGGGCGGCGAAGCAAACAAGTATATGCCCACCGAGGAGATCGTGGAAAGGGGCTTTGCTCTGTTCACATTTTGCTATAAGGATGTGTCAAGCGACGACAACAACTTCAATAGCGGTATTGCAAAATATCTTGTGAAATCAAGGCGCAAAAACACAGCGACGAGCAAGATCGGACTTTGGGCTTGGGCTGCAATGCGCGTAATGGACTATATTGAAACTCTCGGGGATGTTATCGACTTAAATAACATAGCGGTTATCGGGCACTCCCGACTTGGCAAGACCGCACTTGTCACAGGCGGATATGACAAGAGGTTCAAGTATATTATCTCCAACGACTCGGGCTGTTGCGGTGCAGCAATAGAATCCGGTAAGGTTGGTGAAAGATACGATCGCATAAGCAAGGTATTCCCTTATTGGTTCTGCCCCGCCTTTAACCGCGATGCCGGAGCGGGTACTCCCATGCCATTCGATCAAAATTTCTTGCTCTCACTTTCCGTACCGAGGTGCGTTATAATAGGCAGTGCCGAAGAAGATATATGGGCAGACCCAACATCGGAATTTCTCGGTGTCGCATCACTCGGTGATGCCTATGCACTCTACGGTATGAAGGGCCTTGTGCATAACGATGAGTTGCCCGAGGCAAGAGCCGTACTCGACGAAGGTGACGCAGTATATTACGTCAGAGAAGGCGCTCATTACCTGTCACGTCACGACTGGAATACATATATGGATATAATAGAGAAAAGACTCGATAAATAAGCAAACAACACCTTTTTTTGACAATTATAGTTGTCATATATCAATAAAAAGCACCGATGCATTAAATTCTTACCAAGATATGCATCGGTGTTTTATTATATTTTAAATCTTCTTGCGTATCCGCATTTGCGGCAGAGATCCTCGGTCGCCCTCTTGCACTTAAATCCCTCGCGCATACGCTCGGCACGTTCGGACGAAAGTATACTGCAAAGTCGATCCTCGTACACGTTGCCAAGCTCGATTGCCGCCTCACGATCAAGACAGCAAGGCACTACCCTGCCGTCAACGAGGATGCCGAAGTGATCCCCAAGACCGTGGCAGAACACCTGCTCGCCGATCACGTCCTTTTCAACGTCTGGCCATTCAAATCGGTCTCCGTACTCGAGATGTAGCTTGTGCCTTATTCTCGCACCTCGCTCCCCTTCACGCCATTCACCATCCGCAAATTGCTCTTTGAGGATAGCCAACGTATCTATATTTCTGCCCTCGTCATATCCCCTGTTCCAAAGGCGCAGAACGGTGAGAATCCCTTGTTTGGAAGCCTTGTCTGCAAAGTCAAAGCAGGAAAAAACGTAGGAAAGATAATCTTCATCATTGCCCGTCTCGAAGCTATGAAGTGAGATATTAATCCTGTAAACTCCCGAGTCTAAAAGCTCGTCACCGCGTTTTGAAAGTAGCGTTCCATTGGTGGTTATAGCGCACTTAAAGCCACGCAAAGCAGCAAGCTTTATAAACTCACAAAGTTCAGGATGTGTAAGCGGCTCGCCCATAACGTGAAGGTAAATATATTCTGTTATTCCGTTAAGCTCATCAAGGATGTGCGAGAACTCTGCAAGAGTCATACGTCTTGGTTCTCTCTTTGTTCCCGGGCAAAAAGAACAAGCACGATTGCATATATTGGTTATCTCCACGTAAACACGGGAATACTGATATCTTTCTTTCATTTTCTTACCTCATGTTAATAAACACGTATATTATAGCATTTCGGGAGAGATTTGTCAAATTAAGGTAAGATTGCACGTTAAATTTAGTTAACAACATTGAACCGTAACCCAAATATTCCCTTCCCCTTCTCCTGCAAAGCACATATCGAGTCCATCAGAACATATCGAGCACAAGTGCACATTAATTGCCAAAGGCAAATATCGACTTTTTGTACCCTATGGGCACAATGCCTGGTCCGAAACTGTGCTTCGCACGCCATAACAAAAAAACCGACCACAAGGGTCGAGAAAATTTAGGCTGGGTATTCACCGTAGGTGAAGATACCCACATCCTGCGCCTGAAGAGCGAGCTCTTCGATCTTCGGATGGGGTATGCGAACCAGCAGCATATGTGCCCTATAGGCACAATGC
>JAZRAE010000033.1:0-44163 GCA_045634385.1 Eubacteriales bacterium
CTAAGCGTGAAACACACCTCAAGATGAGATATCCCATCATATTAAATGAGTAAGGTCACTTGTAGACTACGAGTTTGATAGGTCAGAGATGTAAGCACAGTAATGTGTTCAGTTGACTGATACTAATAGACCGAGGGCTTGAACATCCTTTAGTTCAAGTAAGCAAAAACGCACAAAGCTTCGTTCGTTTCGATTTATTTATTCGGTTTTCTGTGAACATATGTTTACAATATTCCTCCTTAGCTCAGTCGGTAGAGCACCTGACTGTTAATCAGGTTGTCGCTGGTTCGAGCCCAGCAGGGGGAGCCAAACCATCCAAGTTTATATGCACCTTTAGCTCAGTTGGTAGAGCAACTGACTCTTAATCAGTGGGTCCCGGGTTCGAATCCCTGAAGGTGCACCATAAGAACTTGGATGGTTTTTTATTTTAAGAATCAAGTTGCTACATCTGACTCTGAATTTGCTATTCGTCGGTCGGACACGACGAATGACGCAATATACCGCATACGCGGTATGCAGTGGGTCCCGGGTTCGAATGTCCGAGTCGCATAGTCGTCGCACGTCGCCTGCGCAAGTCTACGGCTCGCGTGAATCCTTGCTTTGTCGGACACCGTTCCGAGAAATAATTATCAATTATTTCTCGTTCACTAACCGGTTCAGGTGTACCATAAGACTTGGATGTCCTTTTAAAAATGAATAGTGAATAATTAAGTTGCTTTAGTGATGAATGATGAATAATTATGGTAGCTTTTCTTCCTTTGGTTGAAAAGTTTTTTATTTAATTTAAAATATGTGAAGAGGGTGGGATATAAAATCCCACCCCATTAAATTTTTTGTTTAAACTAATTATATAGATTTGAATTTGTTTTAGAACTGTTTTTTATTTTTGCAAGATACGCAATGATAGAGCAAGTAATTATTCCTATCATAAATGGTATTCCAAATATGAGTCCTACCTCCCAGGGCGCACTATTACCTGGCGCATAACGGAGAACGGTGCAATTGTATGTTACAACAATGCACATCATATTTGTTAGAATAATTGCAAGTGCTTCAAAGATCACCGATATTTTTTTCATATAAACTTCCTACTTATGTTTCATAGATTTGATAAGTATTATAGCTCCAAACATTACGAATATCACTGAGGTTAGCATTGCTATAAAAGTTCCGTCAATCACTATTACAGATGACTCTGCGATTTTGTTAGCAGTTTCAGAGGATAATACTGTGATACCACCGAATACAATGAGCGAAACACATCCCAGGAGCGAAATTACAAGACCTAAAATTCCAAGAAGCTTTTTGTTTGCTTGGTTATTTGCTGTAGCTTGAACACTTTTTGGTTCTTCAATATCTTCTTTTACTAAGTAATCGATACTCACATCAAATAGCTCGCTATATTTTTGAAGCATTTCTGCATCGGGTGTAGTTGTTCCGTTTTCCCACTTTGATATTACTTGCCTTGAGCAATCCAATTTTTCGGCAAGTCCTTCTTGCGTCAATCCTTGTTTTCGACGCAAGTTATAAAGTTTTTCAGATAATGTCATGTATACCTCCTTACGTCATAATTATATCGTGTTTTATCATAATCGTCTATACACAACCGTAGGCAATTTCGCTACAAGCGTTGACAAATTGATTTTGCAGGCTGATCCTTATTATATGTAAGTAAATTATACCATATTTAATCGTTTAAAGTCAACTTACAGTCACCTTAATGATATTACATAGCTTTTTGCAAGCTTACTTTTGTATATTGAAAAAAGTGATATTTTATGATACAATTATTTATAATAAGGGTAATGATATATATTCAATAGCATAAAGTAGGCTTCTTTGGAGTTTAGAATGGGAAAATTCGATGGAATTTTAATTTGTACCGATCTTGATGGTACGTTATATAAAAACGATAAGACTATTTCCTTGGAGAACAAGGAAGCGATAGAATATTTTAAGCGTGAGGGGGGATATTTTACCTTTATAACAGGGCGTTTACCTTATTACTCTATGGATGCGTATAACACAATAATGCCAAATGCTCCATTTTGTTGTATCAATGGCGGCGGTTTGTATGACGGAGTAGAAGACAAATACATTTGCACTACTGCGCTACCGGGTGATGTTGTTGAACTTATAGAGTGTGTTGACGGACGGTTTGATAACGTTGGAATACAGATTTGTTGTTTTGAAAAAACCTATTTTGTTGAAGACAATGAGATGACGGAGAGATTTAGAAACAGGGTTGGTTTGCCCAATTTGATCTGTCATTATCGTGATGTAAAAGAACCAATTGGGAAAATCATTTTCACTACAGATAACGCCTCTGTTATGCAAACAATTGAGAATATGTTACGATCGCACCCACTTTCTGATTCATTCGAATTAATACGCTCGGAAAGAACATTGTTTGAAATATTGCCAAAGGGAGTAACAAAAGGTATCGGATTGCAAAAACTAAGTGAATATCTCGGTGTAGAAATTGACAAGACGGTGGCTATCGGAGATTTTGATAATGATGTAGCTATGCTAAAGGTTGCAAAACTCGGAGTCGCAGTTGCAAATGCATCAAAGTCGGCACTTGAGGCTGCAGATATCGTAACGGTCAGCAATGAGGAGCATGCAATTGCCGATGTAATCTATGGTTTAAAGAGCGGAAAATATCAGTTGTGAAGCATTATATTGGTTTTTACTGAAATGCAGTAATTGCTATAAAACAACTTTGAATTTACGCAATATAAAAGGCTTGGAACATCAAAATTCCAAGCCTTATGTTTTTTTTAGTCGTTTACTATATAGATACAAACATCATTTTGACCGCTTCCGTAAGCAGAGAAGATTACGTTTTGTGAATTAAATCTCAGCCAGTTTCTTGTGTGTGTGCCTGTAGATTTTATAGTGGCAACTCCGTTTGAAGCTATTTCAATTTTCCAGCTTCCGTTATCAGTGAGTGTGGCACCTGTTTTTAAATGGTTACTTGAACTACTTGCAGCATACAGGTATCCGCCATCAACGGTGAATGCAAATGTTCCATTGGTCTTTCCTTGACCGAGAGTAATTATTTCTACGTCGTCTCCGAAGTATACAACATTACCGTCTTTTGTTATGTCACAAGCAACTCTATTGTTTTTACTTGAGCTAATACCGCCTAATGCATAATTTGCATTTGCTGCAACGATTATGATCTTATCGCCTGCCTTGATATCCGAAATATCTGTAACAAGAGTAGCGGTCTTCTGTTTAGAGTCATTGTCCTCGCTCGGTGTCTGGAAGTTTTCACCGGTTGCGTAGTCGATGGTGATACCGGGCTGGACGTTGTACATAAATACACAGAAGCAGATGCCATCACCGTTATCCTCAACCGACCATGCCTCCATAAGCACACCGTTGGCAAGAAGGTTATCTCCTACAAAAACAGGAGTAACACGGTACATAACGTGGTTGTCGGTTTCTCTTATGTAGTCGAGAACCATATTTTCAAAAATCTGCATTCCTATTTGATTAAAATAGGGAGTACCGGTCATAAGATTCTGCTTGTTGTTATCCTCACCCGAAAGCGACCAAGCTATGAGATGACTTCTGTTGTATATCTGAGTTTGAGGAACGACGCTTGAGGGGTAGCTTTTCTGTACCCAACCTGTTGGATTATAGCTAAGGCTGCCTCTGTTACCGGTGGGTAAAGTTTCTGTGCCGAGACAAGCAAAAGCTGTTCCAACTCTGCCAAGAGAATCAAGCTCGCTATAACTCTCAAAGGAATTTGAGGTAATTTGATCAGTAGTAAAGTAGGGCTCATTACCATTGATCTCAACGTAGTTATTTCCTGAGTAATCAGGAACTTTTGAATAGTCGAAACTTTCTGTATCGGTTGTACCGTTATCGGAGAAGTTGGGATCTTTGCTGCCGCAAACAGTACATTTGCCATTGTTATAATTATGATTGGTAGATGATGTTTTATCCGCAACATAGCTGTCACCGCAAGCGCAGGTGTAAGTGGTGTAGCCTTCACTTGTGCACGTAGGAGCAGTTACTACTGCTTTGTAATTATGGGAAAGTGCTAGGACTTCATTTGCAACATAACTGTCACCGCAAGCGCAGGTGTAAGTAGTGTAGCCTTCGCATGTGCATGTGGGAGCTGTTACTACTGTATTGTATTTGTGACCGTTTGCAGGAATGATCGACTGAGCAAGAAGTATTTCACCGCAAATAGAACACTGCTTACCTTCGGTCAAGCCGGTTTCGGTGCAGGTAGGCGATTTGCCTCCAAGGATTTGTTCTATATGATCGATACAAAGATCAGTATCGCATACGTCACATGTAAAGTCCTTGGGATCAACGTCGATGTGACCGTTTGCAGGAATTTCCTCGGTATACTTGTGAGATTCGTTATTCTGACAGATGTAGAGTACGGCACCTTTATCAGTACAGGTGGGAATGAGATTCACACCAGCTTTGTAGTTGTGTCCAAGTGCTGCAGTTTTATCAGCGGTATAGCTATCACCGCAAGAGCAAGTATATGTAGTGTAACCTTCGGTAGTACAAGTAGGAAGAGTTACTACGGCATTGTAATTGTGAGAAAGTGCAGGAACCTTATCATCAACATAACTGTCGCCGCAAGCGCAAGTGTAAGTTGTATAACCCTCGCTTGTGCATGTAGGGTCAGTCACTTCTTTGGCGTAGCTGTGCGTGTGATGACCGGAATTATCTGTGTTTCCGCTGGCCGACTGATTGCCATTAAGTTGATCGAGTATATCAGTGATCTGTGCGCAAGAACAGAGGGAAATTGTGAGAATAAGTAAAAGAATTAATATTCTGCACATAATTATTGACATTTTCTTCATTTTTGGTATATTCCTTTCGTTATTTTATCGTGCGAATTGCCGGCAAAATCATATTGCGCTGTCATTTTGAAACCACAATCTTTGACGTCGATATCTAACTTTTTATCGGATGGGTATTGCCTGTTCCAATGATAAATTATAAGTGTGGAAATATCATCTATATATTCTTTAATTTGTGTTAACTCAATAAAACAACATCCACCATCAGGAGAATCAATGAGTGGATTATCTACAACTTTTATTCTGTCGGAAAATTCCTCAAACAAGAGGGCAGAGTAACTTGAAATATAGATATCACCGCTTGTCTTTTTGCATAGATCTTCAATTAATCTTTTATCTCGGCTTTGCCGTCTTTTGTTGAAAGCAAGTCCTAACTTATCGTCCACGGTTATTGCAACTGTTAAATTTCTCATATCATTTCTCCGGATGTGAGTCGCCGGTTGCGTAATCAATAATTACTCCCGGCTGATTGTTGTATGCGTAGATGTTGAAGCAGATACCTTCACCGTTATCTTCGACCGACCAAGCCTCCATTAATACTCCGCTTGCTACGAGATTTTCTCCTTCAAAAATCGGGGTAACTCTTAACATAACGTGATTTTCGGTTTCCTTAACGTAGTCGGCAATCATATTCTCAAAGGTAAGCATTCCCTCAATATTGAGAAAACGCGTTCCCGTGATTAGATTTTGTTTATTTGCGTTCTCGCCCGTCAGCTGATAGCCGATGAGATGACATCTGTTATAAAGATACTTGCCGGAAATAAAGTCATATTTTACGGTCTGCCATCCCGACGGCTTTATCGAACCGATAGAACCGCGATCCTCGTTTGGCATAAGGTCAATACCAACGCAAGCAATAGCAACCGTGCATCTTCCGAGTCCGTCAAGCTCACCGTACAGTTCATATGATTCACTGACTATTTCATCCTCTGTAAAGAATGGCATATTTTCATTTATTACTACGTACGGAGTTACTCCGTCGAAGTCGGGAATTGAGTCGAGGCTCGCTGATGGAATATGATCGTTTCCTGTATCAATTTCTCCGAGTAGAATTTCACAGGAAGAAAATGATAGAGAGACTACTAATATTAAAGCAAGTAATCCAAATAAAAGCTTTGAATGCTTCATAAAAACTCCTATTTAATTAATATATACCCACAATAATTATACAATAAAGTCGCAAAGATTACAAGAGAAAAATGATTTTTTTATGTATTGGTAAAATAGAACAATTTATTTGTAAAATAGTTTAATTTCTGCACGGAGAATTGACTAAAAAAATGACCTATGGTATACTGTGACTGTATTATTTTACCTTTATAAGGAGGATATCACTATGAACAAGATCAGAATGGCGGTTGTTGGTTACGGACAGAGAGGTTCTTACGTTACCATACATTCACTGCATTGCATAAATGAAATTGAGGTTACGGCAATTTGTGACCTTTATCAAGATAGAGTAGATCAGGGTGTTAAGGAAAGCGAAGAAAAGTACGGTAACAAGGTGTTTGGTACTCTTGACTATCATGACGTGCTCAATTCTGACAACGTTGATGCAGTTTACGTTGCTTGCTCTTGGGAATACCATATCGAGGTTGCTATTGAAGCAATGAAAAAGGGAAAGATAGTCGCTCTTGAGGTAGGTGGTGCGTATAGCATCGATGAGCTTCATAGACTCGTACGTACATATGAGGAAACCAAGACTCCCATTATGTTTATGGAGAACTGTTGCTTCGATAAATTTGAGCTTCTTGCCACCGCAGTTGCAAGAGCGGGTAAGCTTGGAAGGATCGTTCATTGTCATGGCACTTATGCACACGATCTCAGAAACGAAATTTCCTCCGGCAACATTATCCGTCATTACAGACTTCGCAATTATATAAACAGAAACAGTGAGAACTATCCCACTCACGAGCTTGGCCCTATTGCAAAGCTTCTCAACATAAATCGCGGTAACAGAATGCTCTCTCTCGTTTCCGTTGCATCTATGTCCGCAGGACTTGAGCAGTACGTTAAGGATCACCCCGAGCTTGTAGAAAAGGATCCTACTCTTGAAGGACGCAGATTCAAGCAGGGCGATATTGTTAATACCATTATCACTTGCGTTGGCGGCGAGACTATTCTCCTTCGTCTTGATACGACACTTCCTCGTCCTTATTACAGCCGTGAATTTGGTATCAGAGGAACCAAGGGCTTTGCACTCAGGGATACCAATACGGTTTACCTCGACGGTGAGCCCGAGTATTTCGATACCGTAAAGGGACTTACTGAGTCTATCGGAAGTGCAGAGAAGTATGAGGAAGAATTCCTTCCCTCACTCTGGAAGGATATGGATCCTGCTGATCTTGAGAGCGGACACGGTGGTATAGATACTCTTGAGTTCAGAGTGTTTGTTGACTGTATAATTAACAACAAGGAAATGCCCATCGACGTTTACGATGCAGCAGCTTGGATGGCGGTAACCGCTCTTTCCGAGCAGTCTATCGCGACCGGTGGTATGCCTCAGCTTATCCCTGATTTCACCGACGGAAAGTGGATCACCAGAGAGCCTCGAGACGTTGTTGAGTTAAGAGGTATCAAATGAATAAATATACAGAATTTGCGGTAGAAAAAACTTGTGAGCTTCTTGCTATAGACAGCCCGTCCGGCTTTACTGCGGGAGCGGTAAGATATGTCAAAGAGGAGTTTGAGGCACTCGGATTTAAGGCGACTGCAACCGTGAAGGGCGGGGTGCTTATCGACCTTGGAGGTGAGGATTCCGAACTTGGTGGACTTCTTCTTGAGGCTCACACCGACACTCTCGGCGGTATGGTTGCCGAGCTGAAATCAAACGGCAGACTCCGCATTACAAACCTCGGAGGAATGAGAGCAGAGAACGCAGAGTGTGAGAACGTCAGAGTCTACACACGTGACGGTAATGTTTATGAAGGTACACTTCAGCTTATAAATCCTTCCATCCATGTTAACGGTCAGTACGCAGATACTAAGCGCACATTTGACACCACCGAAATCGTGCTTGACGAGGATTCAATCTCTCGCGATGATCTTAAAAACCTCGGCATAGAGGTTGGTGACATCGTAGCATTTGATCCCAGAACGAGAGTGACCGATTCCGGATATATCAAGAGCAGATTTCTCGACGATAAGCTCTCGGTGGGAATTCTTCTCGGCTTCGCGAAGTACGTCAAGGATAACGAAATAAAGCTTCCCCGCCATACATATGTTCACGTAACGGTTTATGAGGAAGTAGGGCATGGCGGTGCAGCTTCTGTACCCGCAGGCGTTACTGAAGCTATCAGCGTTGATATGGGTTGTGTTGGAGTAGGTCTTGAATGTACCGAAAGACAGGTTTCAATCTGTGCGAAGGATTCTCATGGTCCTTATAACTATGACGTTGTAGGCAAGCTTATTGATGCTGCTAAGACTGAGAGTGCAGATTACGCAGTTGACGTCTACCCCTATTATGGTTCGGATGTTGAAGCGACTCTTTCGGCAGGCTATGACATAAAGCACGGCCTTATCGGTGCCGGCGTTTACGCGAGCCACGGATATGAGAGAAGCCATAAGGACGGGGTAAAGAATACACTTCTTGTACTTAAGGGCTACCTTGGAATATAAAGTCGATATAAATAAGATGAACACGGCAGAACGTAAAAATGATTCTGCCGTGTTTTTATTACTATTTATTAAAATTACTTAGATATAGAGTCTTTAATTATAGAGTTTACACTCTCACGGATAGCAAGCATTATCTCCGAACTTTTAGCACAGGTTTCAAACGTCATTTCCTTGCCAAGGACCTTTTCCATAGCGTCGACAACCGTTTTATGAGATGTTAAGCTTTCAGCAAGTTTCATTGCCTTTATATCCTGCAGTGCCTCGTAGAATACAACAAGTCTTGGTGACTCAAGAGCAGTTCCGTCCATATGAGGATAAACGGAGAAGGGATCACCCCCGGGGAATGCAAAGTCGCAACTCTGCTCGTAGTATGGATTGATCGGATCACCGGAGTACTGATTGTTATAGAAGTTGTATCCCCAATGGAGGAAGCCTTTAATATTGTATTTAAATATCTGCATACCTATAGAGCGGGTTCTCCAGTTAGGCATAGAATGATATCTGTTAGATACCTCTTGCGGCTGACTCACGCAGTAGTAGGTCCAAAGGCCCGGAACTTTTGCCTCAAGGAATGGCTTAATTCTGTTATTGGCGGGAATAGGATGATCGATAATTCCAAGGTTGAAGAAATCAATCTTTGAGAGTGCATCCATTATTGGATATCCCTTGAGAATATCTGCAACCGCTGATTTTGCCTTCATATAGACTTCCTCATCGCCTGAGTGGGGTTCGTCCGATACGTGGAAGAAGCAACGCTTGTCATCGCCTCTTTTCTTCATATGGGAAAGCAATGCCTTGAGGAAACTCCTTAAAAACAAACGGTATTCATCTCCCTGTGCATTGGTTTCCCATCCGAAAATTTTCTTGTATTCACCGTTGACGTTTGCCATAATCTTAGGCGCGTGTTTTGCTCCCCATTGTGTATAGAGATGAGAAATCTCAACATACTCTATTCCGCATCTGTCAAGCATATCTACCCATCTGTCAAGCAGGGAAAAGTCAAACTTGTATTCTCCGTTCACAACGTCGACACCCACGAGCTGTGTTGTGAGTCTTTCACCGCCTACCGCCGTATCAAGCGGGGGAGTAAACACCGGGGTAAGAAGCATATTTATTCCATTTCGTCTTGCAGTTTTTGCAAAGTTTTCGATAATCTCCCAGTGTCTTTCAGACCATACCTCAACGTTGTAGTAGTTTGCAAGGCAATCCGTGTGGAACCACTGTGTAAAGTAGATATCCTCGTCGGGAAGCAATGCATCTATTACATCAACACTTAGTTCACAACAGCACTTGCCAAAGTCCTTGCCGTCAAGCTCAATAGTGAAGGTATGGGTGCCCGGAGTCATATCCTTTGGTATATTGATCTCGACCCATTCGGAGTTTGTTGCGTAAGGTGTGAATGAGAATTTTCCTCCGTAGTACATAGGGCGGAGAATATCTGGATATAGACCGGGAGTAGCTCTTACGTAGTTATCGTCGATACCGTTAGGGTGTGTCGTTTTGGATACGGGCACGTGCGCCACGCTCCTTATGGTAGCATACTTGGCAAGGTCGCCTGAAATAGCAGGCATTATTCTAAGAGTCTCATATATAAGAGGACTCGCTACCGTGTCGTAGGAGTAAGCAATCTGAAAGTTAAGACGCTCTCCACGAAGTACCGATATTTTTGTAAGCTCGGTAAAAGAGTCTACTCTGCTATCGACAAAAACCTTCTCAAGTGAAGATATAATTTTGGCTTTGATCATATGTAACCTCGCAGTAGTTTATTACGATTTGATTATATCAAAACAGCACATACGAGTCAACCTTTTACCCGAAGAAAAAAAGAAAAATATTTTTTCAAAAAGGTATTGACTTTTATATTAAGGTGTGATATAATAACAATGTTCGCGGGAGTGGCGGAATCGGCAGACGCGCACGTTTGAGGGGCGTGTGTTTCCAACGTACGGGTTCAAGTCCCGTCTCCCGCACCAAACAGTATAGTACGAACCCAGAGTAATCAGGGTTCGTACTTTTTCTTTACAAGAGATTATTTTGGCATTCAAATTTCTCGATAAAAAACAACACAAAAGGGTGGGATCTTTAGTCCCACCCTAATTAAATTTATGGTTGATAGAATTTCCTTACCTACAAATTGGGATTTGATTCTCTGGATTAGTCCTCCATCATTATTCTCCAAAGTAGCTTTTCAGCAATTACGTAAGTACAGTGTTGTGCGTTAGTGGAAATCGTTTTTTCTTCCGTATAATTTGTGGGATTAAAACCACCCCAATTCGCCCATACTATCAGCTTGTCATCACGAGTTTTGCCAAGGAGATCACTATGAAAACTTAAATATGCACCAAAAATGTCGCAGAAATAATTATCCTCCCAGCCAACAATATTACACTTTCTTACTCCTGTAAAACGTAGTTCAATAGGTTTATTGCACTGACTATGTAATATCATTTCGACGCTATGCTCAAGCAATCTGCCATTTGCCATAGCACCCTTATCATCAACAAATGATCCGCTATGATAGTTTATTGATACTATACAGCTATCGTGAAAGCCACTATATTCGTTCATCAAGTTTTCGATATCAATTTCATTTTTTATTTCATTCCACATATAGCACTAAAACTCCTTTTATATTTCAGTGATAGTCTTCGTAAAATTCTTATTTATCGGTGAGTTTATTATATCATACACTTGTTGTCTTTTCAATATATTTGTATCATTTTTTTGATAATGCATCGTGTGCTTGCTTTGAAACAAAGAAGGTTCGTACATTCTCCTCTCTGGTGCACCAAAAAAGTCGTATCATATTGATACGACTTTTTTTATCCATTACGGAGTAATGGTATATCATCACGCTTTTGCGTGTATTTAAACTCCGTAATGATGAGATACTCGCCCGAAAACGAGATATACTCTTTTTCGGGCGGATGATATTCAGCCACTTCGTGTCTGATGATATACACTTCCTATGGAAGTGATTAAACTTGCAAGCCTTTTTTGTTTTTATCGGCAAAAAGCAAATCGTTCACTTTATACCCCTTTCGTTCAATTTATGGGGTATCGTTCAATTATTGATTTAATAAAAACTCCTTGATTATTGTTGGTTTTTGTGCTATAATAAACTCACCGATAAATAAGAATTTTACGTTTTAAGGGCATATTATCATCGGGCAACTATAATTAACACAATTCATATAAATGTGTAAAGATGATTTGGTAGACATTGAGATATATTTCCTTTATAATAGGGCCGTAATTCATAAAAGGAGATAAACAATGACGAACAAAATGATGAAAATTGTAGGAATTGTATTTATAGCGTTGCTCATGGTTGGTATTAGTGTCTTAGGATGTTGGTGCTACCAAAATCTGCATTGGTGGGAAAAAGACATGAAGCAGATTGAGAAATTGGGTGTTGCGGAGAGGCAAGTTACGCTTCCTAACGGTAATGTTATTAACTACGGGGAGTTAGAAGGAGATGGACCGGCTCTTTTGTTGATACATGGACAGATGGTTTCGTGGGAGAATTATGCTTCTGTCATGCCCGAGCTGCATGAGAACTGGCACATCTATGCAATAGATATATATGGTCACGGAGAGTCTACACATAAAGAAGAACTTTATTATCTGGATGTAAATGGTGACGATATCATTTGGTTTATAGAAAACGTCATAGGTGAAAAAACGGTTATAAGCGGACATTCAAATGGTGCTTTGACGGCTGCATACGTTGCTGCTTATGGTGGAGATATGGTAAAAGGTGTTGTGTTAGAAGACCCTCCGGTATTTTCTACGCAGGGGGAAGATTGGGAGAATAGCTTTGCGTATCTTGACACCTACAAGCCTTTACATGACTATATTTCAACAGAACAGACAGAATGCTGGGAGGCGTATTATTTAAGACATTGTTATTGGGGCGAGCTGTTCATGAAGGATTCTATGCCGGGGATTGCAGATTATGCACAGCAGTATAGTGAAAAACATCCGGGAGAAGAAGTGAAGATTTTCTTCATGCCATCCAGTGCAATCAGTGTTTTTCATTATGTTAAGAATTATGATCTGTTGTATGGTGAACATTTTTATGATTTGACTTGGAACAATGGAATCAAACATGAACAGTTATTGTCGGATATTGAAATTCCTTGTGTCTATTTACATGCAAAGGAGGAAAAAGCAGATAATGGTGTATATTTATGTGCGGCATCTAATGAACAGGCAGAAAGAGCGGTTGCACTAATAGGAGATAATTGTCAATTGATTGAAACAGAGGACAGCAATCATGATATACATGGTGTGCACACGCAAGTATATTTGGATGCAATCAATAGTTTTTTGAAAGAATATAAGGAATAATATGCTTAAAGATAATATATCAAGGCTTCGTAATGTAACTGGATATTCGCAAGAGGAAGTGGCGGAAAAAATTGGTATTTCCAGGCAAGCCTATGCAAAATGGGAAAAGGGAGAAACGATTCCTGATGTGGAACGTTGTCAGAAATTGGCTGAACTATATGGCGTAACAATTGATTCGCTGATAAACTTTTCTGATAAGGTTGGCACAACTACTTTGCCTCCAGGACCAAAAGGAAAACATATTTTTGGAACAGCCAAAATAAATGATCGTGGACAGGTTGTTATTCCGAAGAAAGCAAGAGAATTATTTGGAATAAATAACGGTGATTCATTGATTGTTTTAGGGGATGAAGCGGCGGGAATTGCATTGATCAAAGCAGATGTTTTTGAAAAACAAATAAATGATATATGGAATAGTACGAAACAAGAAATCAGCGAGTAAGAGACAAATTTCAGTTTCTCAGTGTGTCAAATTCCAATTTGTCGAACTGGCACAGGTGCAAAACCTGTTACAAAAATGCACCTATAACACTAAATTTTGCACCCATTGTAAAATGGTATCAAAATTTTAGATTACTCACAAACAAAAGGCAGAGCAAGTTCGCTCTGCTTTTTCCATTTTATGTAACCTTTTCGCCCTTTCTCTTGTCTTATATAATGAGCGTATGTCTTATAACTTAAAAAACCACTTTACATTTTCCATAAATTGTACTATAATTAAGTTAAAGCATATTTACGCTTAATTACAAGCAAAAATCCTCAAAAGGAGGTAAAAACCTTGATAGAATTAAAAAACGTCAGTAAATTCTACAACGACAACAAGATCGTGACGGTTGGATTAAGAAACGTCAGCCTGAAGCTCAACAAGGGCGAATTCGTTGCTATCACCGGTGACTCGGGTAGCGGTAAGTCTACGCTTCTGAACGTGATCTCGTCGATAGACGGCTATGACGATGGCGAGATTCTGTTCTACGGCAACGAGACCTTCTACTTTAACCAAAGCGACAGCGACACGTTCAGAAAAAACAACGTTTCGTTCATATTCCAAAAATACAACATCGTCGACTCCTACACCGTATTGCAGAACGTTATGCTTCCGCTACTCATAAAGGGCAGGACGGAGGAGGACGCCAATCGCGAGGCAATGGAGATCATCCGTCGCGTAGGTCTTGAGAACCGTGTGACAAACAAGGGTACAGAGCTTTCCGGCGGTGAAAAGCAGCGCTGCGTAATTGCGCGCGCACTCGCATCGGATGCGCCTATTTTAGCGTGTGATGAGCCTACGGGAAACCTTGACAGTAAGACGAGCGCCGAGATCATAAAGCTCATAAAAGAGGTTTCAGAGGATAAGCTGGTGCTTATCGTCACTCACGACTACGAGAGCATCAAGGACGTATGCACGAGAAAGATCAAAATGTCCGACGGCGAGATCGTCGAGGATATAACCTTCAGAGAGGGAATTGAGGAAGAGGCGCGTGAAATAAACCTCGAGGCAAGCAAGCCGAATAAGAAAACGCTCTTTAGAATCGCATCTCTCAACATTCTCTCGACACCTAAAAAGACGGTATTTTCGACTCTCGTTTTCACCTTTGTTTCTTGTATCTTCCTATTACTTTCACTTCTTATGGTGAAGGTATCGTACGAGGAAAACTACAGCTATAGCGACAGCTACGGCATTATCAGTGATGATCGCCTGATCATCTATTCCGCTGATCACGATTCGCTCGATATGACCGCTCTTTATCCTATACTCAAGGACACGGTTTACTACGAGAACGCCTTTTACGAGGAGAGTCTCGGGATGATTCGTATAGGCTATGACGATGTACTCGGTGGCGGAAGTAAGATAGGAATTCAAGCATCTACGACGTTCCGTAAGATGGACTTTGATCTGATAGAGGGAAGTGACGAGCCGTCGGCAGGTGAGTTCGTGCTCGTACTCCCTGAGCATTACTATTCGAGCTATTATAACGGTTATTTAGGTGAGCAGATAGACTTAGTTATCAACTCCATTAGTAAGTATGATTACAGAGTTCCTGTTGGCAAATTCGTAGGTATAGCTATCAGTGACAAGGTAACCTCACCGTATCTTTACGGTGGCGAGCTTGACAACAGTCTTATCAACCTTTATCTCAACAATGAAGTCGTGCTTTCTTACGAAACACCTGAGATAAATAACGGCAGAATGAGATGCGTTGATAATTTAGAATTAGCTAAATCCTATTTTGCAATTCCTAAATCTATGGAAAACGATATAGAATTTACCTTTAACATTGGTGGCATTTACAACGTCAGCTACGATCTTGAGGTAGTATATACCGACGAGGTTGCGTATCCTACCTTCTACGTCAGCAACGATTATCTCAGCGGTGATGTAGCGCCTAAGCTTGACGGAGTTAAGGAAATTACAGTGTACACCGATGATGTCATCAAGGTGGAAAAGGAGGCAGAAAAGCTCGGCTACAACGTGACTATTCCGAGCAATATGGAGAAGGGGGACGAGGCGAGCCTTATCACTCTCTACCTGCTCACCGTGGTCATTCTCTTCGCTCTCGTGATAATGTTCTACATCTCCTTCGCGATCATACAGAGAATATATCTTACCAAGACCAACGATTATTCGATATTCAGAACTCTTGGCTTTGTAAGTAACGATCTTAAGAAGGTGCTGTACATAGAGGTGATGGCTATCACGCTTGCATCAATAATCTTCGGCGCGATCCTTACCAACGTTATTATCGCGCTTACCAAGATGGATATTTCCGACTACTTAAGCCTCTCTTTAGTAGGTATGTACGCTATTGCTATGACGGTGTTCGGCATTGCTACGGCGGCAAGACTTAACAGCAGAATATTCAAGAATAGCGTGTACCAATCCTTGAAGGAAGGAGGCGAGCAGTAATGATCAAAATAGAAGGCTTAAACAAGTATTACAACAAGAACAAGACTAACGAGATCCACGTAATAGACGACGTTTCCCTCCAGCTTCCGAGTCAGGGGCTCGTATCCTTCTTAGGTGCATCCGGTAGTGGAAAGACCACACTTCTCAACGTCATAGGCGGTCTTGATAAGGCGGGCGGAAGCATCACTTACGACTCCTTCGAGATGAAGAAGTACGATATGTCTAAGATAGACAGATTCAGAAACGAGAACTTCGGCTACGTTTTCCAGTCCTACAATCTGCTTCTCAACGAGACGGTATACGATAATCTCAGAATAGCTCTCGAGCTTATCGACGTGTATGACGAGAAGGAGAGCGCCTCACGTATCGAATACGCCTTGAAGAGCGTTGGTATGTACAAATACCGTAAGAAGAGGGCAAGCCAGCTCTCCGGCGGTCAGCAACAGCGTGTAGCTATAGCAAGAGCCTTGGTAAAGCATTGCAAGGTGATCATCGCAGACGAGCCGACAGGCAACCTTGACAGCGCAAACGCCATTGAAGTCATGAATATACTGAAGAGTATATCGAAAAAGACTCTCGTCCTTCTTGTAACGCATAACGAACCCTTGGCAAGCTTCTACTCGGATTATATCTACCGAGTTGCCGACGGCAAGGTAATTGACGGCAGAGAAAACGATAGCAGGGAGCACCTTGATACCGCAACCGATAACGTAATCTATCTTAAGGATATGAGCCTTTCCGAAACCGAATCCGATTCGGTTAAGATAAAGCTGTATAGCAATGAGGAAAAATCCATAGAGCTTGAGATAGTAGAGCGCAACAACACGTTCTATATACGAAGCAATCAGAATATCAAGCTTGTTGAAAGCAGTAATATCAAGCTTGTCGACGATCACTACAAGCCTACGGAAAAGTCAGAGAACACGGAATACAGCTACGATGATTCCTTCTTTGACAATTCTTTAAGAAAAAGTAATGTTTTCCATGATATCAAGGTAGGTCTTAAGCAATCCATTATTTCTTTCTTCAAGCCGACGAGAAAAACCAAGATCATTTACGTTTCACTCGCTATGATCGGCATGCTTTTTGCCATCTGCGCTATATCCATCTCCAATGCAACACAGGTAGATACGAGCGGTATCTGTGCCGATGACGGCTATTCTGCACTCTATAACGGTATGCGATACTATCTTGCAGAGGACGGCGAGCAGGTCATAGACGGTATTCAAAAGGGCCAAATATCCTCAGTGCAGGTCGTGTATGGAAGATACGTTGACTTTGCCAAGAAGATCAACTTCGTTGAGGAAAAGCGTCACGACCAATCCTATAGCAGACTCTATTACAATGATAAGGTAAACGATCTTGTCCTTGGCAGAGCGCCCGAGTACGGTGAGATTGCGATAAGCCGCGGACTTGCCGACGAGCTGCTCGCGACATTTGGCGAGTATTGTGACTCCTACGACGATCTCTTTGAGCTTGAGGTTGACAGAGGTGACGGAAATCTCGTTGGCATAGTAGATAATCCTCACAAGATGGTATATATCGATATCAAGACATATATGGAGGAGATCACCTCGTGGATAAGTATTTATACCGACCATGTGAGATGTTGTGAATGTGAGAAAAAACACGATACCTATGATATAATTCTTGGCAGAGATCTTGCCGAGGGCGACGCCGGAACCGAAAACATCCTTATTTCCGATGCATACGAGGGATATAAGGACATGATCGGTGAGAGAGTCGACGACGGTATGGTAACCGGTATTGTTGTCGGTGTATACCGACTCAAGGGATTACAATCAGATCCTTATGAGTATATCCGTCACAGAACGCACAATATCGGCAAGGATAACGTGGTCCGCAGGTATAGCTATGATGCCGAGGACTATACCTTGGTGGAGGGCAGAGAGCCAACCAAGGATAACGAGTGCCTCATCTCCCTTTACAGCAGTATGCAGGTAGGCGAGGAAATTGACGGCTATAAGATCGTGGGCAGATACAATGCGTGCGCCGACGTATTGACCGCAGGAGCGATGTTCTCGACCTCTGCGCTCAGTACGGATTCTTATTCGACTAAGGTGTTTATACTTGAGGACGAGGATGGATTCGCCGAGACAGTCGGTGATAGCTTCGATATTATGAGCATGTACGATAAGGAATACGTGCAGATGCGCGAGACCAACGATGAGAAGATGACCGTCTTTTCCATTCTCGGCGTTGTCTGTCTTATTGCTGCATCGATTATGGTATTCTTCCTGATGCGTAGCAAAATGATAAACGATATCTATAATATAGGTGTCTACCGTAGCCTTGGCTCGAGCAAAAATAAGATATATGCCAAGTACTTTACCGATACCTTCGTGATGGTTACGTTTACCGCTTTGATATCCTACGCGGCGGTGATGTTCATTTATCTTACCGCGATTGAATCCATTAACGATAGCTTATCGGCCGAGTTGTTCAACACCTCGTTGATGGTTCCTATTCTTGGCGTAATAGTGCTTTATGCATTGAATATACTATTCGGTCTTTTGCCGATAATTACTCTGTTGCATAAAACTCCGTCCGAGATCTTGGCAAAATATGATATCTGATTAATAGCCAAAGTCGGAATAAAACAAATTTAATTCAGCTTTGCATTGACGAAGAACGCTTACCGCCCGATATTGAGCAGTAAGCGTTCTTTTTATGTTGTAAATCGCAAAAGTCGGAAAACGCAAAGCAATAAAAAATCAGTCCTCACCTCGAAATGAAGCAAGGACTGACTTTTTATTCATATTTTTATTCATATAACGGATATTTGTTAAGAAGTGCAGCTACCCTTTCGCGCACCTCATCCTTGTTTTTATCGAAGTCCTTTAGAGTCATACCGATCAGCCTTGCCACCTCGCGCATATCCTCTGTATTAAAACCGCGTGAGGTAACTGCGGCAGATCCAAAGCGCAGACCTCCCGTTACGGTGGGCTTCTGCTTATCGTTAGGTATAGAGTTCTTGTTGCAGGTAATACCTACCTCGTCGAGCAGATGCTCGGCTTCTTTTCCGGTGTCAACCTTCATTCCCGTAAGATCAACAAGCAGAAGGTGGTTATCCGTACCGCCCGAAACAAGGCGGAAGCCTTCTTTTTTAAGCTCGTCGGCAAGTGCCGCGGTATTTTCTATAACTCGCTGTGCGTATTCTGTAAACTTGGGCTTAAGTGCCTCACCGAAGCACACCGCCTTAGCCGCAATAGTGTGCATAAGAGGGCCGCCCTGAGTGCCGGGGAAGATAGCCTTGTTTATAGCCTTGGCAATCTCCTCGTCGTTGGTAAGTATAAGACCGCCGCGAGGACCGCGAAGCGTCTTGTGAGTGGTGGTTGTGGTAACGTCTGCATAGGGAATGGGTGAGGGATGCTTGCCTGCAGCAACAAGTCCTGCAATGTGCGCCATATCTACCATAAGATACGCGCCCACTTCTTTAGCAATCTCGGAGAACTTCTTGAAGTCGATGATCCTCGGATATGCCGAAGCACCTGCGAGAATGAGCTTTGGCTTGCATTCAAGCGCAAGGCGTCTTACCTCGTCGTAATCTATAGTTTCGGAGTCATCGCTTACACCGTAGGGCACAATGTTCCAATATTTTCCCGACATATTTACGGGAGAGCCGTGTGAGAGATGTCCTCCGTGTGCAAGGCTCATGGAAAGCACAGTTTCGCCGGGCTTCAAGAGGGCAAAGAACACCGCCATATTAGCCTGTGCGCCCGAGTGAGGCTGAACGTTTGCATATCCCGCGCCGAAAAGCTTCTTGGCTCTCTCAATCGCGATAGTTTCGACAACGTCAACGTGCTCGCATCCGCCGTAATATCTCTTAGAAGGATAGCCTTCTGCATATTTGTTAGTAAGTATAGTGCCGTTTGCTTCCATAACCGTCTCGGAAACAAAGTTTTCCGATGCGATAAGCTCTATCTTGTTACGCTGTCTTGCGGTTTCATTCATAACCGCTGCGTAAAGCTCCGGGTCGTTCTTTTTCAAAAGGTTGTATTCTCTCATAACTCTCTCCTTTACATCACATATGGATTTATTTTATCACACGGTACTTGCTTTGTCAATCTTTTATCTGCCTATAAATTTACCTCGTATCAATTATATATGAATTTTATTGACTTTCAATTTATATCTATGATATAATACCGATATATCCACAACAAAGGAGCAAATTATTATGACTAAAAAACTGTTTTTTAGTGCGATTGTAAAATTCCTGCTCGGAGTAGTTCTTGTCGGCGCGCTTGTATTTATTCCTGCGGGCACGTTTAATTACATCGGCGGAATAATCTTTATGTGCGTACTGTTTATCCCTATGTTTATCGCGGGCATCGTAATGATGTTCAAGTCGCCCTCACTCCTTGCCAAGAGACTTGATGCCAAGGAGAAGGAAAAGGAGCAGGGCATAGTTGTAAAGCTCTCGGGACTCATGTTCCTTGTCGGCTTCATTCTCGCGGGGCTTGACTTCCGTTTCGGTTGGATCAAGCTGCCTATCGGTGTAAATATTGCCGCGACAGTAATCTTTGTTATATCATACGTCCTTTATGCAGAGGTACTGAGAGAAAACGCATATCTTTCGCGCACGATTGAAGTTCAGGAAGGGCAGAAGGTCGTTGACACCGGTCTTTACGGTATAGTCAGACACCCTATGTATGCGGTGACTCTCGTACTCTTCCTCAGTATGCCATTGATACTTGGCTCTGTAATATCCTTCACCGTTTTCCTTGCCTATCCCTTTATTATTGCGGCACGTATCAAAAATGAGGAAAAGGTACTTACCGAAGGACTTGAAGGCTATGCAGAATATAAAAACAAGGTGAAATACCGCCTTATCCCATTTATCTGGTAGTTGAAAATGTATATTTGGATTGCTTGTGACGTTTCAAAATCTCTTGATCATATAAGAGAATTGTGCAAGGAGAAGAACAAATCACTTGGAATTTGTGACGTTGCTTTTACACTCCCTCAGCATATTTCCTTGAAGATTTCTTTCGAGGTTCCCGATAATATTGCACCACGGGTAATTGACGACGTTTCCGCGTATCTTTCTATGGAACGCGCATTCTCTCTCAGTGCACCGCGCCCCGAGCTTTTTGGCTCGATTTTGTGGCTGAAGTTTGAAGATAGTGAGATCCTCTCCCGTATGCACCGTGACTTGGATAGCCTGTTGCTTGGAAAATATGCGATACCTCAGCACGAGTTTGACAAGAGCTTTTTGTTCCACTCAACTCTTTTTATTGACGGAGAAAAGAATCTCTTGCCTATGTTTGAGTATGTCTTAACGCTTGGCTTGCCGGGAAAAGTCGATGTTTCATCCTTTATTATCGGAACGTCGGATAGCGGACAAGCAGGAACTTATTCAGTGATAAAAACAATCTCTGCTCAAAAATAAAACACAAATACGCTTATAACCGCCATAGTAACGGTTGTAAGCGTTTTTTTATTTTTTAAATATGAGTGGCATCAAATTAAATTAATTATCCGCTTTTCGACTCCAGAAGAAAAGCTTCCTTACTTCTTCACTTTTCACTTTTACCTACAAAATCACTTCGTGGTTTTGTACATCGGTCCGTATGCAGCACAGGCTCTGTAGTCCTGACCTTCCTTATCCATACCGAATGCACCCCAAGAGGAAGGACGGTAGATCTTTTCCTCGTCTACGTTGTGCATACAAACGGGGATGCGGAGCATAGAGCAGAGTGTAATAATGTCCGCGCCTATGTGACCGTAGGAGATAGCTCCGTGGTTTGCGCCCCAGTTGTTCATTACGTCGTAGGCACTCTTGAACGCGCCCTTGCCTGTAATTCTCGGTGCGAACCAAGTGCAGGGCCAGGTATAGT
The DNA here is from genome assembly GCA_045634385.1 of Eubacteriales bacterium. Taxonomy (GTDB): domain Bacteria; phylum Bacillota; class Clostridia; order Oscillospirales; family CAG-272; genus UBA1740. Next base: position 21,576 of record JAZRAE010000033.1, read on the forward strand.
CGGTTCTTGCCCAGAGCTTATGCGTTACATCGTCGGGAAGACAAACAGTCCAGCCCTCTGCTATCTGCATAACCGGACCAAGTCCCTTTACCATATTAAGACGGAGCATAGTAACGGGCATTTCTGCCTTGGTTACGAATCTTGACGAGTAACCGCCGCCGCGGAAGTATCCGAGATCTGCATAGGGCCAGGTGGTTGCGGACATACAAGCGTCAATATCCTTGTCGGTCATTTCCCACCACTTCTTCATAATGGGGTTGCCCATCTCGTCCTTTGCCTCGCCCGATGCATCAACGCAAGCCGCACCCGAGTTGATAAGATGGATAAAGCCGTCAGCTTCCTTTGCCTTACCTTCAAGGTCATAGCCGGTAACGCGCCTTACCGCATCGCCCGACCAATAGGTTCTTACGTCTGCGAATATCTGCGCTCTGCCGGTGAGGAGCTTACCAAAGAGCATGCACGCACCGTTGAGAGTATCGTTCTCGGTTGCGAGGATGTAGGGCTCACGTGCTCCGTTCCAGTCGAACGTGGAGTTGAGAATGCTCTCGGGGAAGTCGCAGTTGGGGTAGAAGTCTGTCCACTGTCTTTGACCCTGGAAGCCTGCGGCTATGGCGTTGTGACCCACCATCTCCTCCTCACACCCATCGGGCAGATCCTTATTGCCGTTCATAAGATCCTTGATAATGCAAGCCATCTTGGCGGTGAACTCCCAGTCGCGCGCCTTTTCCTCTGCGCTTCTTTGCATATTTTCGGGGTTCTTGTCAAAGTCGGGATTACACTTTGCCTTTACCCATGCAAGTGCTTTTTGATATTCTGCCTCGCAATAAATACCTTCTGTCATTCTTCTGATGATTTCGACCTCGTCCACGCTCTCAACTCTCATACCGAGATATTCCTCGAAGAAGTCAACGTCAACGATAGAGCCTGCAATACCCATACAGATTGAGCCGATCTGCAGATATGACTTGCCCTTCATGGTTTTAGCCGCAACAGCTGCTCGGCTAAAGCGGAGAATCTTCTCGGCAACGTCCTCGGGGATAGAGGTGTCGTCCATATCTTGGACCTCGTGACCGTAGATGCCAAACGCGGGCAATCCCTTCTGAGTATGAGAGGCGAGTACAGCTGCAAGATATACTGCGCCGGGACGCTCAGTACCGTTGAAGCCCCATACCGCCTTGATTGTATCGGGATCCATATCCATAGTTTCCGAGCCGTAGCACCAACAGGGAGTAACTGTGAGCGTGATATCAACACCCGCCTTTCTGAACTGATCAGCGCAGGCAGCCGCCTCGGCAACTCTGCCTATAGTCGTATCCGATATAACGACCTTAACAGGCTCTCCGTTGGAGTAGCAGAGATTCTTTGTGATAAGCTCTGCCGCAGCCTTTGCCATATTCATAGTCTGATTTTCAAGGCTCTCACGCACCTTGAGAGGTCCGCGTCTACCGTCGATGGTAGGACGAATGCCGATTACGGGATAATCACCGATAAGTCTTGACTGTGCCATTTTGTTGTTCTCCTTTAATATTTAGAGGTAGCGCGTCTGAGATGTGCTATCTCCTCTTTTGTCATTGATGTTAATTTGTAATTGGTTACTGTATTTTCGTAGTTCACGTTAACGCTTGTAATGCCGTCAGTATTGTTGGTAGCGACTGTCAGCCTTTCAATTTTGTCGATCTCGTAGCGCTTGGTTGCGAAAAAGCGCTTGACGAATAAAGCTCCGTCAGCTACGTATATCTTATCCTTGAAGGTATAGGCGTATCTTACCGCCATCACTGTGCTGAGAATAAAGACGGGCAGGAGGATCCAGGAGTAGATCTTGAGTCCCGAGTTTCTCTGGGCGTATGCGATTATCAGAAGCACGAGCGCAGTGATCGAAGCCGCACCAAAGAGGCAAACGTAGTAGATGCTCTCCTTGTTTATACCGTAATCCTTGATAACCTCTTTTGAATTGCTTGTTTGTAAGATGTTCTTCATAAATAGCTCCTTGTATTTACTGATTCTATTCTAACATACTTTTTAAAATATTTCAATATGTTTATAAATTAATGGATAAAAAATAGATCATATAGGTTGTTGAGGTCGAAAATAAAAAAACAGAAGACGGCAGCGCTTGAGTTTCTGCCGTCTTTTATCTTTTTGATTTACTTTTTTAATATCAATTTTATAATAAACGTTGCGAGCCTTGACGGTAACACGTTGAGGAGTAAAAGCAGAGGATTTCTGTTTATCTTATACACCTGTCTTGGCCTCTTTGATTCGAGAATTTTCAGCGCGAGATCGCCGACCTTTTCCGGTTTGACCTTTCTTGCCTCGACACCCTCAACGATGTCCTTGAAGCGTTTTGCATTGCAAGAATAAAGCGCGGTATTATCGCAGAAACGGTCGAGAGCTGTCGTTGACACGCCGAGCATTCCCGTATCAACCGCACCCGGTCGGAGCACCGATACCTTAATGCCGAGCAGCTGTAGCTCCATTCTAAGCGAGTATGCGTATCTGTCGAGCGCAGTCTTGGTGATAGCGTAAATACCGGTAAAGGGCAGGGGATCGAGAGGTGCGAGCTCGCTTGTCGTTATCAGTATTCTGCTGCCCCATGAGAGCAGAGGCAGAAATATCTTGTTCACGCGGTAGACCGAGAACACGTTGACGTCAAAAATGCGTGTAAAGTCTGTTTCCGCCATTTCCACGAGCGAGTCGAGATTGTACATACCGGCAAAGTGTGCTATAGCATAGACCTCGTCGGTTACCTCGCGCACCTTGTTGTATGCCGCCTCGATTTCCTCGGTTTTGGTAAGATCGACCTGTATGGGCATAACGCCCTCACCGACCTCACGTACACATCTGTCAAGCGCAAAAACATAATATCCATTATTTCTGAAAGCCTCGACAGCGGCATAACCCATACCGCCGAAAGCTCCTGTAACAACTACGTATTTCATAAGAACACCGCCTTTCGTATTGATTAGATTATATCATAACACGGGCATTAAGTCAATGGTATATGATGCAAAGCAGAACAGCGGCATATACAAAATCAAGAGCCATAACGCAACGCCGAAAAGCATATGCACAGTCTTTGTCAATATCTTTTTTATTTGGTCAGAGGGGAAGGGAAATAAAAAGCACGCGCCCGAAGGCGCGTGCGAAAAACTTTTGGTTGTTTTTTACTTATGCTTCTACATAGGTAATTTCAATACTTGCAATGTAAATCTGTGTTGTGCTACCAGTAACTACATTCTTAAGTACGAAGGAATCTGAGTTGATATCCATTTCCCAAGTGTTTGATGAACCATCAAAGGTAGTGGATGTTTCGTCAACTGTAAGCTGACAGTTTTTATTATTTGTGGTATTAGAAAATGTAATTTTTATGGACTTTATTGTATAACCTTCTGCTACTGTTACAGTAAAGTAGGAGCCGTTACCATCTGTTTTGTTACCATAAAGTCTAATTTGACCAGACTTATTGAGTCCACAGTTGTTGTTAGTACCGCCCTTATTTCCTATAACACTAAAGATTTCCGCATCAAGACCAACAGTTGCAGCATCATTATTACCGGTCATATTGCCTGTTGTTGATCCGGTATACTTCATAGTGGTTTTAGATGAAACTGCCTCTATTGTATTGCCGCATGTATCACAAGTATTGTCGGAGTTTTCATCCTTATGACCAAGAGCTGCAATTTCCTCTGTGCTTACAGTCTCACCACAACCATCACAAGTAATGGTTTGGATACCTGCCTCTGTACAAGTCGCATCAACAGTAGTTGTGGTAGTGTTTACGTGACCTGTAGCAGCGATTTCATCAGTGCTTACATTCACGCCACAATCATTACAGGTAACTGTTGTAGTACCCGCCTCTGTACAAGTTGCATCAACAGTAGTTGTGGTAGTGTTGGTGTGCTCGCAAGGCTCACCGGTTGTCAATGTGATGGACGTGAGTCTTACCTGATTAGATCCATCTACATCAAGCTTTAGCCAAGTATATCCGATTGTAAGTTCTGCTTCATAATCTTTGTAAGATGTGCTTGTAACGGAAATAGTAGCTACTTTCGTCCAAGTTGCTCCCTCATCATTTGAACCGTAAATAACAAGTGTATCTTTATTGTTTCCTGCATTCATACCGATTGATGTAATGGGATTTATCGACTTGATAATCGCATATCCATTGTATGTACTGCTTGAATAAATTCTAAGTTCACTTGTGAAATGACAATCGGTTGTAACAATAGTTGTATTTTCATCAAGCACGTGTTCTTCATTTTTCGCATACTGTGCACCTGCGGTATATTCATTGAATACGTATGTCTTAGTTCCGCCAACCTGAGGCTTATCTTCACCACATACAGAACAGGTGTCACCGGCAAAGCTGTGACCAAGAGCATCAGTCTCATCGGTTACATAATCATCACCGCATCTTGAGCATGTGTGTGTTGTTTTGCCACCCTTTGTACAAGTAGCTTCGGTTACAACGCTTTCATAATTGTGACCATAAGCAGTATCCGGTATAGTTTGACCACACTTTGTACAAGTAGCATTATCTTCACAACTTGCACCAGTTGCAAATTCAAGACAATTATGAGGTACAATAGTATCGTCATTGCCACCAAGAAGCTTATATATAACAACTTCTTGCTGACCTGATTCGTAGCACGAGAATATAGAGCTCTGAGAATTATATCTTAACCAGTTACGTTTAAAATCTCCTTGTGCTTTAATTGTCGCTGAACTATTTTGCGCAATTTCGATTGACCAACTACTGTTATCTGACAATGTTGTTTCTGTTCTCAAATAGTTATCACTTGAACTTGCAGCATAGAGATAACCGTTTCCAACATTGAATGCAAATGTATTATCAGCATTACCTTTTTCAAGCGTGATTATCTGCACATCGTCAGCAATAGTTGCAGTATTCTCGTTTTTAACGATTGCACTCTGAGATCTGTTATTCTTATTCTGTGTTACACCTAATGCAACATTAGAATTTTTTGCAGCTATAATGATTTGATCGCCCGCATTGAGAGCACTAGTATCAGTTACAAGTTGCCATATACCTGTTTCATATGCACCACATACACATTTACCACCATCAGTATAGCTATGCTCGTGATGTTCTCCACCAAGTGTATAAACTTCACCATCTTCCAAGTTGGAAAGAGTGAACACAACCTCGTTTTCACCGTCTGCGGTGATCTTGAATCCGTCAACGTAAGCGGGGAGTCTTAGTCTATACACATTCTCAAAGTTTGATAACTCCATATTGTCCATAGAAACGCCATCTTCGCTTAGGTTTGTCCAAGTATCATGACCGTTTCTGTACCAATAGTGAAGCTTAAGGTTTTCCCAATTTTTGTCATTAAGGATATAGATTGTCTTTGTTTCGCCAAGGCGATCAATTACAGTTACACCCTCGTGTGCAGCTTGACCGTACATACCGCGGTCTGCACCGTAGAGCTGATCGAAGATGATTTTTGTAGAGCCTGTTACAGCAGCGTTGAATTCTTCTTCAGACATTTCGGTAACCTTAACGCCGTTGATTAACGGAATACCGTATCTGATGTTAGAGAATGCATCGCAATACTCGCCTGCCTCGGCTCTTACCCAAGGATAATCACTATACCAAAGTCTATTACCCTCGGCATCGGTCTGATTTGCGAACTGATAATAGGTATAATTTACCCAATCGCCGTAGTAGACCTTAACGTTTTCGCAAGTGAGGAAGCTTGCGGTTGCTATGCCTGAAGTTCTGCCATCGGAATAAGGCTCTTCGGTGTGTCCGATAAGCATACCGCATCCACGGAATGCATACCACTGGTAAGCAGATACAACGTCGTTATATACGTCCATTACAGGAGCGGAGATAACGTTCTCCATTTTAACGGTTGCATCGCCCCACTTACCGCCGATAACGCCGCCCATTCCGCATCCGAATGAACCCCAAAGGCCGCATACCTTAACGGTAGAGTCAACGGTTATGTTCTTAAAGGTGTGGCTATAGCTGTCGCCATTATTATCGACACCATAACTAACCTCGCCTACTACACCGCCGGTGTAGCGGTTGTAGTTAGCAATCTTGGAGTTAGCGATGATTATATTCTCAAAGTGGCACTCGCCCTGAGCATAACCAACGAGAATACCCATATCAATACACTCAAAGACAACCTCAGCGCCGCTGATTGCAATGTTCTTGATGGTCGCATTCTTAACAGATGCAAACATACCGCCGCCCGCAGTACTGTAGGTGTAAGTGCCGTAGTTTGTTTTGTCGGGATCAAGCTCCCAACCGTTCTGATAGAGATTATATACGGTATGGTTGCCACCGTCAAAGGTGCCCATAAATACGGTGTTGGTATCTATGCCTTCTACTACTTTTTCATTCTTGTAGTATCCAAATCCGATAGGATCAAAGGGGATATTTTTAAGGTCGATGTCAACGCCAAGCTTTACAGTCTTTCCCTCAAAGGTATTACCACCGTCAACCTGATTTCTAAAGTAGATAAGCTGAGCAGCTGTTTCGATAATGTAGGGATCTTCCTCAGTACCCGTACCGGATGCGAATCCCTTAGCCACTGACTCACCATCCCAAACGTCTGCACTTGTCTTAACTGCAGAGAACACAGAGAAGGTCGCAACGTAGATGCTAACCTCACCGGTCGCGGGATCGTAGGTGAACTGATTGTGGATAGAGAAGTCATTAGCACTGGCAACTCTGGTCATCTGGACGGGGGTGCCGTTCTCGGTATGGTAGAGCTTAACCTCGGTCTCGTCAAGCAGAGCAGGGAGGACCGCACCGAGATTAACGATCATAGGCTGAGTGTTATCTGCCGCAATACCGTGGATATGTACGTCCATATTCACAGCGGACTCGCCTTCACCTAAAGTGAGATTATCGTTGCCGTCTACCGCGTTAATAGCAAGATCAAGGCTTGTCGCACCGTCTGCTACCTTAACACCCTCGGGAATAACCGCGCTCTTGCCATTCTCACCGCCGATGGTGATGTTGCCCGCGAGAGCACCGTAGATGATCGGCACGCTTGCGATAGGAGCAGAAGCAGAGAAGTTCTTTGTACCTTCATCCCATTCTGCCTCGGAGTCGTATTTGTCATCAAAACTGTCGAACTCGCCTGTCTCTTGTGTAGCAATGAGCTTGAGAGAGAAGCCGTTGTCACAGAGTGACTTGTTCTTATATTTGTTATCCGCGCTCTCCTGCATATGCAGTGCAATAGCAAGAACTACGCTCTGTCCGGAAGTAAGACTGCCTGTGGAGTTAGCCTTCTCGGACATAACCTTGGTGAGGGTACCCGCGCTTGTAAGACCGTTGAGCGAGGTGATCTCGTTTGTTGCCGGATTTACATAGTACACATCGATCACGTCGGCAAGGTCACTAACGGGACCGTCAGCCTCAATAGTGAGCTTCCACTTGAAGTTAAGCGAGCCACCGTTGTGGATCTTAATGTACTTTAGCTCGGTATATCCGGGCTCCCAGTTTTCGTGGGTAAATACCGCCTGGTTTTCTGCATCATTCCATCCATCTGCATCCGCAGAGATAAACTCATCGGACCAGAACATCTGTGCGTCGAGCTTACCGGACTGTATCACGTTACTGTTACTTGATACAACATCGGTGAACCACGCAAATGTTGTGCCCGTAAGCATCGAGATGCAGAGCAGGAGGGAAATCAGACTCGTGTAGATTGAGTGTTTCGTCTTCCTCATAAAATACCCTTTCTTTATATATAATTATTTATTATGCGCCAACTATAATTATATATTTTTATCAATATTTTGTCAATGTTTTTGTGCGTTTTTTTACCACCTCAGGAAATGTTTGTTGAATGTATATAAAATAAATATTAAAAGTGAACAAAGTTTGACAAAAAAACGTAGTCTCTCCGGGAGGTAGCCTTAATATGAGTTCGCTACGCGCCTGTCCTTATAACCTTCCCCTTTGGGGAAGGGGGACCATTTATGGTGGATGAGGTTTCGCCTTGCAGTTAAATCCGTCGTAGACGGATGAAATCCAATAAATCGGATGAAATCTCTGCGAGATGAAATCTGCTGCGACAGATGAAGGGTAGGAGCACAAACCGTAGGGACAGGCGTCCTCGACTGTCAGTTTAACCTTCCCCTTTGGGTAGCGAAGCGTCCTGAGAGTGTTAGAAAACGATTGAGTATCGTTTTCCTTAGAAGGTGCCCGAGTCCGCAGACGAGACAGGGGGACCATTTATGGTGGATGAGGTTTCGCCTTGCAGTTAAATCCGTCGTAGACGGATGAAATCCAATAAATCGGATGAAATCTCTGCGAGGTGAAATCTGCTGCGACAGATGAAGGGTAGGAGCACAAACCGTAGGGACAGGCGTCCTCGACTGTCAGTTTAACCTTCCCCTTTGGGTAGCGAAGCGTCCTGAGAGCGTTAGAAAACGATTGAGTATCGTTTTCCTTAGAAGGTGCCCGAGTCCGCAGACGTGACAGGGGGACCATTTATGGTGGATGAGGTTTTTGATAAATTTATGCTTCGCAACCTCATCCGTTTTGTTGCGCGTGAACGGGGCTGAGTCATTAAGAATTCGGTCGAAGTAAGACTTTTTAGTGTAAAAATATGCAAAAGACGACCGAAATCTTAATGCGAAGCACCTTGGGGGCTTGCTTAATTTAGGACAGAAATCGGTGGCTGGTGAGTGAGAGGTGTACAAATGTACGTCGAGCGAGGAAACGCTGATAGAAAAAGAGTATAGGGCTGAAAATCACGAGGATTTTCTGCCCTTATTTAATGAAATATGCTTAAAGGAGCCACTCATTCAAGATTCTACCACTCTTTTTCGGTTGCGCCTAAATTAAGCAGTCCCAACCCCACGGCGTTCACCAATTCTCTCTTTGTGGGGCAATATCATTAATTTTAAAAGAATAAACTCACAAACGGAGGAGTTGGTTTTTTTGCAAAAAAATATAAGCACTTTTGAAAGTGAAGCCTTGATTAAATCCGCACCATTAGAACGTCAGAATAAATCTGTATATACAGCTGAGTTATCGAAATCCCCAACTTTATCAAGTTTTTTGTAAAAACATCTTGACAAAGCATATTTTCTTTGGTATAATGGACAATGTTCATAGGGGTTTAGTTCAGTCGGTAGAACATCGGTCTCCAAAACCGAGTGTCGTGGGTTCAAGTCCTCCAGCCCCTGCCAAGAAAAAAGCCATTCGCGTAAGCGAATGTCTTTTTTCAACTAAATCCGCCGTTGGCGGAAGAAATCCAACTTTGTTGGATGAAATCGCTTTGCGATGAAATCTGCCTTATGGCAGGTGATGGAGGCGGATTTAATTTCATCTGAGGCGGTACGCCGAAGATTTCATCCGAGCTTGCTCGGATTTCATCGTGGCGACGCCACGATTTCATTGACTTATTTGAGATTTTATGATATAATAGTAATCGAAAGAGGTGATAAAAATGGCAGAAAACAAGCTTGCAGATATGTCAACCGAATTTGCAGTTAAGATTTTGAACTTAACGGACGATATTAAAGGTCATTATTCTTTAGCTAATCAACTGGAACGTAGCGGAACAAGTATTGGCGCAAACATCCGAGAGGCAAAGTATGCCCACAGCAAGACGGATTTCGTTGCAAAACTGCAAATATCCCTCAAAGAATGCTATGAAACAGAATATTGGATCGAGATTGCACAAAAGGCAAATATCGTTTCGGAAGAAGTTGCAAAAAACGTACTGCACGATTGCGGCTCTATTCGCAGAATGCTGATCGCCTCTATCAACACCTCAAAGACACAAACCGACCAAAAATCACCAAACTTTACAACAATAAAAGCAGAGCCGAATCCGGCTCTGCTTTATCTTTTCTCTTTAAAATTAAATATTAAACAATTCTGTGCTAAAATATCTTTCTCCGGTATCGGCAAGAATTGTGACCACAGTCTTACCTTTTCCGAGCAGTTTTGCCATTCTTAGCGCGGCGGCAACATTACTGCCGCTTGATATTCCGGCGAGTATTCCTTCCTCGCGTATTAGCCTTCTTGCGACAGACAAAGCTTCCTCATCGCTCACAATTGCCACGTCGTCGAAAATAGCTTGATTAAGGTTCTTCGGTATAAGGCCGTCACCGATGCCCATTTGCAGATGTGTGCCGATGCTTCCGCCCGAAAGTATTGCCGCGTTAGTCGGCTCTACCGCCCAGATCAATGTATCGGGATTAGCTTCTTTCAGGACCTCACCGATTCCTGTAAGAGTACCGCCTGTACCAACACCGCTGCAGAATCCGTCAATTGTACACCCGGCATCTCGCAGAATTTCTTTTGCAGTACAGTTGCGGTGCACTTCCGGATTTGCCGCATTTTCAAACTGCTGCGGCACCCAAACGTTTGATTCGTTCTTTTGCATATCAAGTGCGATCCTCAGACATTCGTCGATACATTTTCCGATATCTCCGTCGTCGTGTACAAGCACGAGTTCAGCACCGTAAGCGCTTATGAGCTTTCTGCGTTCCTCACTTACAGAGTCGGGCATTATAATCCTCACCCTGTATCCTTTAACCGCCCCTATAAGCGCAAGTCCGATTCCTTGGTTTCCGCTAGTTGGCTCGACGATCACGGTACTTTTATTGATAATATCTTTTTCCTCAGCATCGCATATCATGTTATACGCAGTTCTTGTCTTGATAGATCCTCCGACGTTTACGCCTTCGTATTTTACGAGAATCTCGGCAGAATCTTCCGGCACGATTTTTGATAATCGCACGAGCGGTGTGTTGCCAATAGCTTCAAGAATATTTGAATAGATCATTGTTTTCTCCTCATAAGAGATATTCATATCAGTTTACTCCAATTGTATTTACAATGATACAATAATTGCTTCGTATTGTCAATAACGTAATAAAAATCGAGGTATTTTTACATTTTATAAACAATTTCGAAAAATAAAACATACAATTGTACGCTAAAATATCTTTCACAGCTTTTTAGACCGTATTTGACGTTTTGGAGGAAAATATGAAGAAAAAGTACAAAATACATACGGGCAGAGAAGTGATAGAACGCGAATATAGCTACATACCAATCAGATATATAATTGCTGTTCTTATTGCCGTAATGCAGATCGTAGCCATAATAAGCATAGTATTTGCGTTATGCTATTACGTACCGTATTTCTATTCTCTCTGTATAATAACCTCGGCAGCTTGCATTATCCGCATAGCTGCCTCGGACGATAACCCCGATTACAAGATACCGTGGCTTATCGTTGTAATTTTCATTCCGATTGCAGGGTTTATGCTCTACTTTATGTTCTACTCGCGCAAGCTTAAGAGAAGATACATAAAGCGAATCAAGGAAGTGCAGTGCTATAACTACGGGAAGGATGATGAGGATGTGCTTTCCGAGATTGCCTTAGATAATGTCACAGCCGCATCGCAGGCAAGAATGTTGAAGAGTATCTCATGTTCTCACGTTTTCAAAGATAGCTCGGGAGTGCATTTTTCATCGGGAGAGGCAATGTGGGAGTCTATGCTCTCCGACCTTGAGAGTGCCGAGGACTTTATCCTTATGGAGTATTTTATTATTGAGGAAGGGGTGTTCTGGAACTCGGTTCTCAATGTGATAAAGCGCAAGGCGGCATCAGGTGTCGATGTCAGAGTAATGTATGACGATATTGGGTGTATGGGTACTCTGCCTTCAAATTACAATAGAATTCTCGAAAAATACGGGATTAAATCTGCTATTTTCTCCAAACTGCGCGGCAGTGCGGACAGTGAGTTTAACAATCGCTCTCACCGTAAGATTCTTGTCATTGATGGCAAGATCGGATATACGGGCGGCGTTAATATTGCCGACGAATACGTCAATAAAAAGGCACGCTTCGGTCATTGGAAGGACACCGCGATACGTATCGAAGGCGAGGCAGTCCACGAGTTGACAAAGTTGTTCCTCATGGACTTTGGACTTAATTCAAAAGGGTTGCCGAGTCTTCCAAAAAACGCATATCCCGAGTGCTTGCCGAAGAGTTCAAGCGGTTATATGATACCATTCGGAGATGGACCGAAACCTATATATAAGCATAATGTTTCCAAGCGCGCGATACAAAATATGATAGCCTCCGCCACCGATTACGTATACATAACAACTCCGTATCTCATCATTGATAACGATCTTTGTGCAGATATAGAGCGTGCAGCGTTGTGCGGAGTCGACGTCCGTATCGTCGTTCCTCATATTCCCGATAAGAAAATGGTCTTTGCTATAACACGCAGTTTTTACAACCGTCTTATTGACGCAGGAGTGAAGATATACGAGTACGAACCGGGCTTCATTCACGCCAAGAACTACGTGGTCGACGGCAAATACGCAATTGTCGGTACGGTCAACCTCGATTACCGCAGTCTTGTCCATCACTTTGAGAACGGTATATGGATGTACCGCACCGACTCAATTGCCGATATTAAATCCGATATTGATGAAACGATTGAAAAGAGTATATTGATAACACCGGGTACGAAGCTCAATGGTTTCACATCGCGTCTGATTATCTCAAGGCTGATACGCGCAATTGTTAGAATTTTTGCTCCGATGCTGTGATTTCAATAAAAAGACTTAACTTCGGATTAATTATCTGCCCGGGCACACTTCGGTTAAAATTCCGAATAAAATCACCGTCATTCTAACATGCTTGCATATGATACAAGGACGGAAAAATCAATTTAAGAAGCTGTATTATGAGGCTTTGGGTACAGACAAAAAATACGCAAATAATTACTATCATTTTGACCAATCCGTTGGAAACATAGGATATGCCGTTTACCTTGAATCAAAGTCTTCCAGTACCGGATATTACTATATGCTTCAGAAGAAAGATTCAGTCAAACCATATTATGACTTTCGATTTGAAGGACTATTAAAGCCTTTTGATGTAGAATAAAAATTTGAACACCACCACGCAAAACACCGTGGAGTTTAGGATAGGCTTTCCTGTGAAAAATTGCCTCGGCTTTGAGCTTTATGTCAACGGAGAGAAGCTTGATATAAAGCTTGAGAGGGACGAATATCTTTGCTATGCCAGAAGTACCGGTAAAGATTACAACGCGCATCTTTGACGTATTTATAGATTAAAATTACAAAAACATATAAAAAAACTCGGCTTGAACATTAGATATCAAACCGAGTTTTAATTTTATAATCTATTCCGTGGCGGTAGCTTCGCCTTGCTTTTTTACTTTATGTTTTCTAACAAGCTCTACCGCGAGCAAAATGAGCGCATACACGGCAATATAGATAGGTGCTATTACCCAGACGGTAAATATAGTTCCGTCGAGCGCAGGTCCTGTCATAAAGAAGGGATTGCCATAATCAAGCACACACATAAGAAACGCACCAAGTGAAAGATATGATGTAAATCCAAAGAGGGTGCAGTACCATTTTTTGTAGGTGAGATTGAGATATCCGAACATAAGCATCAGCACAACTACTATTGCCGACCAGGTGTGATGCATCATTCCGAGTATGGTTGGTGGGTACATAAACGAGGGATGCTGACCTATGAAGTTCGGGTAAAACGTAGTGATTGTACCGCCCGCAAGAGCAATAAGCCAGATAAAGTGAAGCACGTTATTGTTTTTTTTGCCGAGAAGCAGAGCGAGTGACAAAACGTAGCTTGACGTACTGCAAAAGCTGTCCGTAATAAGCTTTTGCCAATTCGGATCATCATATTCAAATACCAATGCCAAACGGTTGGTGAATATAATCAGAAACAGAATAATCGCCGAGCATTTTACGACTAAATTCTGCGCCTTTTCGCTTTTTGCATATCTTTTAGCTAAAAAACAGGTCGCAAATGCTATCAAAATGCTTACGAATATGTATATTAAATGTTCTTTGCCAAACACTTGCGGAGTCATATTGTATCTCCTTTAATTTTAAACTTTGTTTAAGCTTTGATAATGCTATTGTATCATATAAAGTTCACTATGTCAAGTGTATAAATGTTTAACTGCAATAGGTCATCCGCGTGAAAATAAAGCTAAATTGTCTTTGATTTATTTACCTTATGTCTTGCAATTTACAACTCCACGTGTTATAATTCCATTGCATGTAATATTTACGCGCTTAATTATTGAATACAGGATTTTAAATAATGAATACCAAACGTATAAAATCAGCATGTTACTCTATGAATGTGGCAATGGCTGTTATCGGCAATTTGCCGCCTATATTGTTTCTGACCTTTCATAACAAGTTTGGAATATCCTTTTCACTTCTTGGCTTGCTTGTATTGTTGAATTTCTCAACACAGTTGCTCGTGGATCTTATCTTCAGCTTTTTCTCGCACAAGTTCAATATTTCATTGACGGTAAAGATAACTCCGCTTATCAGCGTGCTTGGTCTTTTGATTTTTGTTGCTTGGCCGACAATCTTGTCGTCGAGTGCATATCTTGGACTTGTGATCGGTACTGTTGTTTTTTCGGCATCATCCGGTCTTGCCGAGGTACTTCTCAGTGCCGTTATTGCCGCACTTCCGTCGGATAATCCCGACAGGGATATGAGTATGCTTCATTCTATCTACGCTTGGGGAGCTGTGGGAGTTGTGGTTTTAGGTTCATTGTTTATCCTTGCTTTCTCGAGCGACGCCTGGCAGATACTTACTCTCCTTTTCACTCTTGTTCCGCTTTTGTCCTTTGTATTGTATCTTGGCACGGAGCTTCCCGAACTTAAGGTTGGCGGCAGAGTAGAGTCCTCGGACAATCTCTACAAGAACAAGGTGATGTGGCTTTCCGTCTGTGCCATCTTCCTTGGGGGTGCAATCGAGTGTACTATGGCTCAGTGGGCATCGAGCTTCACCGAGGTTGCCCTCGGTATTCCAAAGATATACGGTGATATATTCGGTGTTGCATTGTTCTCGCTTACACTTGGCCTTGGCAGAACCCTTTATGCTAAGTATGGCAAGAGGATTGAGTGCGTGCTTATCGCAGGCGTAATTGCCGCCTCGGTGTGCTATCTTACGGCTGTTTTTGTTCCCAATCCCGTCATAGGACTTATTGCATGCGCTCTTACCGGCTTTTCTGCATCCATGCTTTGGCCGGGTAATATAATCGCGGTGTCCGAGCGTATACCCACGGGCGGAGTTGTTATGTTTGCGCTTATGGCTGCCGGAGGTGATCTCGGGGCGTCGGTAGGTCCGGAGCTTGTCGGTATTATCACCGATACCGTCCTTGCAAGTCCTCGTATGATGAAGATCGCCATGGAGCTTGGTATGTCGGGCGAGCAGCTCGGTATGAAGTGCGGACTTCTCGTAGGTGCGGTATTCTCGCTTATTGCAATACCTTTTTATATCTCTATATTCAGAAACAAAAAAGAAAGAACCGAATAATATGAAAAAGAGCTCTTTGATCAAGTAAATTCGACTTGCATCACTAAAAGAAGCTCTTTTTTTATACAAACACTTGAAAAACAATATAGAATATGCTAAAATAAATCAAACAAAAGAATAAACGCAACTCTTCGGACGCACGACGTCCGTTGTCGGATACGTTTCGTATTCGGGGATAAGGAAATCGAGGTGTAAATCCTCAGCAACAGCCATTACCGTAATTGGGCATAACTCATAAGTCGGAATGCTTATCGTTTTGCGACTCGTAAAACACTCTTGGGCAGTATGGGGAGTGGATGGGTTTATGGATACAGCAGGGTATCCTTTTTTCGCTCGTCCTCTTTTCATAGGAGGGCGGTTTTATTTTATCCTTTTGTAAAAAAACGAAAGGAAAAAGAAAATGAAGAAAATTGTATCACTTACAGCAGTAGTTCTCCTTGTATGTATGCTTCTCATCTCCTGCAACACGTTAGAGAAGACTGGCGCGTGGGAGAATGCAACTTATCGCCGTGATATGGAATTTGGCGAAGGAACAAAGACTGTAGAAGTTGAGGTTAAGGCGGAGGATGAATCCGTTACATTTACCATCCACACCGATAAGGAAACACTCGGCGAGGCGCTTCTTGAACACGAGCTTATCGCGGGCGAGGAGAGTCAGTTTGGTCTTTATGTTAAGTTCGTAAACGGTATTGAGGCCGATTATGACAAGGAAGGCACATATTGGGCGTTTTACAAAAACGGTGAAATGATGATGGTTGGTGTTGACGGCGTGAGTATTTCCGACGGTGAACACTATGAACTTGTTAAGGAGTAAATAATGAATCGAAATTCCGTAAGGCGAGGCTCGCTTGACGTCAGGGAAATGTGTATCTTCGCAATGCTCGGTGCGGTAATGTTTGCATCAAAGGTAATTATGGAAGCAATCCCGAATATCCACCTGCTTGGAATGTTGACAGTCACATATACATTGGTCTACCGCAAGAAGGCTCTCGTGCCGATATACCTCTACGTGATGCTTAACGGCCTTTTCGCAGGGTTCAATTTGTGGTGGTTGCCCTATACATACATATGGACTATTCTTTGGGGAGTAGTTATGCTTCTGCCTCGAAATATGAGTAAGAAAATGCAATATGTAGTATATCCGATTATATGCGCGCTCCACGGATTTGCTTTCGGAACGCTTTATGCTCCCGCACAGGCTTTGATGTTCGGTCTTAACCTTGAGCAGACGGTTGCTTGGATTATTTCCGGTCTTCCGTTCGATCTTATTCACGGTTTTTCAAACCTCGGTCTGGGACTTCTTATAATCCCGTTGTCCGATTTGCTTAATAAACTTTCTCGCAAAATCTTAAACCGTTAAATAATTAAAACAGAGATCCTCGCTTGAAATTTCGACGAGGATCTCATTATTTTTTACTAATCACTTGTTTTTTTATCATTAATGGTGTATAATAAATCGACATTAATTTTAAATATTTGACTGTGAGGAAAGATGGAAAACATTGATGTAAATTACAAAAACCCTAAAAAATACAAAACCGCCAAATATCCTATCCGTCAGCCAAGGTATCTTACTTGGCTTATTCAGGTTCTTTCCAAGATAATGCTTATTGGTAAGGAACATAAGACAGAAAAGATAAATGTTGAGGGGCTAAAGCCACCGTATCTTCTTCTTTCTAATCATATGTCTTTCGTTGACTTTGAGATGGTTTCTCTTTGTACTTATCCTCACAGAGTAAACAACGTAGTTAACATAGATGGATTTTATATGAGAGCCTGGCTTCTTGAGTGGATAGGAGCGATATGCACTCGTAAGTTCACTACAGATCTGCATCTTATCAAGTCCATACGCAAGGTGCTTGACAGAGGTGACGTGCTTTGTATGTATCCCGAGGCGAGATATTCTCCCGCCGGCGTCACTTCGTATATTCCCGAATCTCTCGGTATGCTCGTGAAGAGATGTAAAGTTCCTGTAGTTATAGCGCTTCATCACGGCAACTATCTTCATTCTCCTTTTTGGAACTTCCGTCAAAAGAGAAAGGTTACGCTTTACACTACATTCACCAAGCTTTGGGATCCCGAGGATCTTGAAAAAATGTCGGTAGAGGAAATAAACGCCGGTCTTAAGGAAGCACTTACTTATGACGACTACAAATATCAGAGAGAAAACGGTATACTTATAACCGAGCCTTACCGTGCCGAGGGACTTAACAAAATACTTTATCAGTGTCCAAACTGCAAGACCGAGCACAAGATGGAGTCTGAGGGTGCAGAGATTTACTGTACCGAGTGTGGTAAGAGATGGTATATGAATGAGGATAGCACTCTTACCGCAAGAGAAGGTGAGACAGAGTTTTCACATATCCCCGATTGGTTCGAGTGGGAGAGGACAGAGGTGCGTGCCGAGATTGAGAGCGGTAATTACAGTTTTGAAGATGATGTAGAGGTTTACGCGCTCCCGAGATGCTATAAGTATGAGCCTCTTGGCTTTGCCAAGCTTACTCACGATCCCGACGAGGGATTCATCCTTAAGGGTCACTTCCGCGGTAAGGACTACCGTATTCAGCGTACACCCTTGCAGACAAATAGCTTGCACGTGGAGTATGATTTCCTTCGTATCAAGCCCTTCGATCTTGTAGATATCTCTACCGAGAACGATTCCTTCTATTGCTACACTACCAAGAAGGACGTTATCACAAAGCTGGCATTCGCAACCGAGGAGATATATCGTATAAACCTGGAGAAAAAGAGGCAGATAACTAAAAAGGATAAAACGGCTGAACAGTAATAAATTTAGTGCAATATAACGTGAAAAGAGGGTAGCTCGGGCGCAAAGCTCGAATTACCCTCTTTGATTATACCGAAACAGGAAAGATCTTTATTTCAAATTCCAATTTTCTTTTATAACTTTAAGCTGGTTTACGTAGCCGTCCTGATCCGCAGGGAAGGCAAGACCGTGTCCGGCACCGGGTATAGTTATAAGAACCTTTTTTTCCGACGTGCAGGCATTGTAAAGTTGTACACTCATTTCATAAGGCACAAAGTCATCGTTGTCACCGTGTACAAACACCACTGGAAGTCTGCATTTTTTCATAGCTTCCAAGGGGGATGTTTCCTCAAGATCAAACCCTCCGAAGATCCTTGCACCGAGCTTAATGAACGGGTAGAGAAGAGTGACGGGCAGATGCATTTCCTTGACAACCTTTTTGATTATCTCTTCGGCAGAGGAGTATCCGCAGTCTGCAAGTACACAGATTACGTTGTTGGGCAGAGGCTCGCCTGCAGCCATCATAACGGTAGCCGCACCCATAGACACTCCGCCTATAATCAACTTAACGTCATTACCGAATCGTTTTATAGCGTAATTCACCCAGCTATGACAGTCGCGTCGCTCATTAATACCGAAGGAAATTATGTGTCCTTCACTATCACCGCTCGCGCGCTGATTGATCAACATAACGTTTCTGTCGAGCCTAAAGCATCTTTCCACTCCGCCACACAGATCTCTTTCCGCATTGCCTTGATACCCGTGGAACAAAAGCTCTATAGGAGCTCCCGGGTTACATTCATAGTATTTGGCGCGGAGAGTAAGACCGTCGAAAGATTTTATTTCAAAGTCTTCGTGCTTAAGAGCTCGTATTTGCTTGGTCCAGTTTATCATATCCTCACGATAGGCCTCGTATATCTCCCCCTTTGGAATCTCGTATTCATCAGGGCCGAGAGGCTTTCTTTTCGGTGAATAGAACACCTTGATAAAACATATAAATGAGGTTAAAAGAACTATAAGTGCGACACCTAAAAGGGCGATGAGGCACCACCACATCCAGTGCATAATTATCCTCCGAAATCATAAAACGTTACGAACAGTATAGCATAAATCGGACAATATGTCAACAAATAAACAATTAATATTAGTATTTTGAAATATTTACTTCTTGTTCACCTTTCGATATTTTTGAATACTGCTTTAAAATATTACGAAAATAAAAAGAAAAACGGCAAATTGCCGTTTTTTAAAGATATGATCGCATATCTGTTGCGAGTCTATCCTCAAGCTTGATAAGTCTTTTTGTGATATCCTTGGATTTCTCATCTGCAGCCTTGTATTTGTTGAGATATCCGGATAGAGATTTAACACCCATATTGCATCCGTCTGTCATCAGGTCCGCAATTACGGAATCCGTCGCGTGTAAACCGAGTTTCATATTGGTTTTCATCCACGACATTCCCGCTGCGATAGGGTTAGGATTTTTGCCGTCATCCTTGAATCTCTCAAGTAGGACATCTATTTCGTCCTCGAGCTTTTCGTGCTGACTCTTGCACTCGCTGAGCATTTTCTTCATTTCGTTTGATTTGACGTATTTTTCAACATCACTTATGGACTTGACGCCCATCTTGATTCCTGCGTCACACTCACGCAACAACTTTATGGTATCCTGTTCGATCATACATTGCTCCTTTTCTTTTATGTTGATATTATTGACTGCACGGATATTAAATATACAAAAGAAAAGTATATTAGGTTGATTTTTTATTTTATATATGCTATAATTATGCCAACAGGTATACTTGCGAAAGAAAGGAAAAAAACAATGATAAGACAGCTGGATAAAGTATTTGTTCTTGATACAAAAAATACTACGTATTCATTCCGCGTAATGGAAAGCGGACACCTTGAGCATCTTTACTACGGAGAGAAAATTGAAATAAATTCCGCATCTGACGTTGAGCCTCTTATTGAAAAGCAGGCATTTGCGCCCGGAAATTCAAATGTATACAGTAATGATTTTCCGAATCTCTCGCTTGAAAATATCCGACTCGAGATGTCATCTTATGGCAAGAGCGATATTCGTGAGCCGTTTGTTGAGTTAACGCATAAGGATGGTAGCACGACCTCGGATTTCCTCTTTGATTCCGCAATGATAAAAGATGTTAAAAGACCTCTTTCCACACTTCCTTCCTCGTACGAGGAAAACGGTATTGTACATGAGCTTATCATTATTCTCAAGGATAAATATTACGGTTTGACTCTTGAACTTTCTTATTCTGTATTTGAGGATAGAGACGTTATTACCCGATCGTCAAAATTGATCAATACGTCATCCGACAAGATAAAGCTCTCAAGACTTATGAGTGCACAGCTTGATTTCGAGGATTCGGGATACGTTCTCACTACCTTTAACGGAAATTGGGCAAGAGAAATGTACCGCTATGATACAAAAACGGTTGCGGGTAAGGTTGTAAACTCTACCTATGCAGGTGTGTCTTCGAGCAGGGCCAATCCATTCGTTATGCTTTCTCACCCCGCAACGACCGAGGATAGAGGACTTTGTTACGGTGTAAATCTTGTATATAGCGGCAATCATTACGAGTGTGTTGAAATAGGTAGCCACGGTAAGACAAGGCTTGTAACGGGTATAAATCCCCAAGGCTTTGAGTATATACTTGATCCGGGTGAAGAATTCGAGTCCCCTGAGGCTGTAATGACCGTGTCTGAAGATGGATTTAATGGTATGAGTCAGCGTATGCATGCTTTTGTAAGGGAGTGCATCGTCAGAGGTGAGTGGAAGAATAAAATCCGTCCCGTTCTTCTTAACAGCTGGGAGGCGTCCTATTTTGATATAAACGAATCAAAGCTTGTTAAACTTGCAAAAGAAGGCAGAGATGTAGGTGTAGAACTGTTCGTAATGGATGACGGATGGTTTGGTGAAAGAAATGACGATAAGCGTTCTCTCGGTGACTGGTATGTCAATGAGAAAAAGCTCCCCGGCGGAATTGAGCGTCTTTGTAATAAAATTAATGCTCTCGGTCTCGACTTCGGTATATGGGTAGAGCCCGAGATGGTGAACGTAGACAGTAATCTTTACCGCTCACATCCCGAGTGGGTAATAGAGATTCCGGAAAAGCCTCATTCCGAGGGAAGAACTCAGCGGATTCTTGATCTCACCAACCCTGCGGTTGTGGATCATCTCATAGAGCAGATGAGCGGCATTTTTTCATCCGCGAACATCGCCTATGTTAAATGGGATATGAACAGAATCTTCTCTGATTATTATTCGAAGTATCTCCCTGCCAAAAGGCAAGGCGAGGTAGCGCACCGCTATATGATAGGGCTATATCGTCTTATTCGTACACTCACGGAACGTTTCCCTAAAATACTCTTTGAGGGATGCGCTTCCGGTGGAAATAGATTTGATCTGGGTATACTCTCATATTTCCCGCAGATATGGGCGAGTGATGATACCGATGCTATCTATCGTGTTAAGGGACAGACCGGTTATAGTTACGGCTATCCTATGTCCACAGTCGGCGCCCACGTATCGGCGTGCCCTAATCATCAGACACTCAGAATGACACCCTTAGCTACAAGATTTGACGTTGCAGCATTCGGTGTTCTTGGTTATGAATGTAATCTTTGCGATATGAGCAATGAAGAGAAAAAACAGATTAAGGCACAGATCGCTCTTTATAAGGAGTGGCGTGAAATTCTTCAATTTGGTAGTTTTTACCGAGGCAGAAGTGATAATTATTATGAGTGGACTTGCGTTGGCAAAGACAAGACAAAAGCGGTCGGAATGTTACTCAGGGTATTGACCGAGCCTAATTCCGCCTTTGCACAGTACTTCCCGAAGGGGCTTGACGGTACTAATAAGTATCATTTCTACAACGTAGAACGTAAGGTTAAAATAAAGCCTTTCGGTGATCTTGTCAATATGATTGCTCCTATACACATCAAGTACGATTCCTTGGTACACAACATAGTCGATAAGTTTGTGAAGATGCCGGGAGAGGTTGAGGACTACACCGCAAAGGGTAGCGTGCTTATGAAAGGTGTCAAGCTCAAAGCGGCATTTGCCGGTACGGGTTATGATGAGAACACTCGCTTCTTTACAGACTTTTCATCCAGAATGTACTTTATGGAAAAGGTTGACTGATGATTGAATCAGCATTAACAAATAAGAAAATTCAGCGAATTCTTAATGAGACAGAACCGGGGCGAACGGATTTAGAGCGAAAATCTCTCGGCTGACGAGCGAGAGCCGTACAAAGGTACGGTGAGCGAGGAAACGGAGATAGAACAAAAAACACAATAAAAATTGGAGAAAACCATAAGTTTTCAACCTTGATTTTCTCCGTTTAAAGCTTATATTACTTACGGTAGGAGCACGAAATTTCGTACCCCTACCGTTTTTGTTTGGTTGCGCCTAAATGCGGCAGCCCCTTTT
>JAZRAE010000034.1:0-8225 GCA_045634385.1 Eubacteriales bacterium
CTTTGGGTCCACCTATGGTGGAGTGATATAGACGGCGTTGCCGTCGTGATATAGCGCAACTTCGTCGCGCGTGATATGGAAAGCCGTTGGCTTTCGTGATATGCTTGCTTTCGCAAGCGTGATATGCTCGGTAAAGCCGAGCGTGGAAGCCTTACGTCGCGCAGTTCGCGACATATCACGCACCGACAGGTGCATATCACGAATTCCGCAAGGAATTTTATATCACGCGCCGTAAGGCGTTATATCACGTCGCTTTGTCTGACCGCGTCAGACAAACGACACTTTCGACGTGGGTCAAGACTCCAAAAGGTCTCAAAATGGGCTAAAAATGGGGGTGGAAACTCCAAAAAGTCTCACTTTTCAACCTCTCTCGACCAAAAAGTGCGCAAAAATGCAAGATTTTTCTTATTTTTTCTGAAACAAATATAACTATTCTTTCTGATGCGAAAGAACTTTTCGTAAGGTTGCGTGCGATCATCCACCAAATAGATAAAGGTTCCAAACCCAACTTCACGATGAACATATTGGATTTTTACTGTTTGGATAGCTCGAACGGAGCATTCTTTATAAAAGCCGTGTATGAGACCTTTACTCTTGATCATACCATCCTCAAACCAAACAACACAAACGGCTCGGTTCAAGAACCATAAAAGAAAGCAACCCAAACCAAAAAAGGCACTAAAAAGCAGTAGCGCTGCACCGATCTCGTGCGACTCGCCAAATACGACAAGCCCAAGCGGTAGCAATGAAAGCCCCCAAAACATAAGAATAGAAAAGGAGCATAACACCAACGCGGATCTTGAAGATATGATTTTTTTCATCGTGTCACCTCCTTGTGAGACAAACGACACTTTCAACGTGGCCTGTCATTGGAAAAAGATCAAACGGATAAACCGTATCGGTATCATAACCACAGTCGCGGAAGATAACGACATCCCTAGCAAGTGTTTTCGGGTTACAAGAAATGTAGACGATTCTCTTTGGATTGAGTCCGGAAACGAACTTTATAAGTCTTTCCTCACACCCTGCTCTCGGGGGATCGAGGATAACGATGTCGGGAGTGATCTTTCTTCCGAGTTCGGCTTCTGCCTTAGCGAGCAATTGCTCGGTGTCGGTAGCATTACCGGTGAAGAAGCGCGCGTTTGCTATACCGCACGAGGCTGCATTTTCCTTTGCACACAGGACTGCACTATCGACTATTTCGATACCGATAAGCTCACCTACAGAGTCTGCCATAGACAAACCTATCGATCCTGCTCCACAGAAAAGGTCAAGGAGCGTGTCATTTTTTGTAGGGCTTGCAAGCTCCTTTGCCTTAGCGTACAGTAGTTCTGCTGAGGCGTGGTTGACCTGGTAGAATGAGGGCGCGGTGATCTTCAAGCGCACGCCCGAGAGAGTATCAAAGATATGATCTCTGCCCCACAAGGTGCGATACTTGTCACCGAGGACAACGTTGGTGTTCTCTTTATTTATGTTGATGAGTATTCCCACAACGGATGGGAATTTCTCGGTTATTCTCTTAACTATTTTTTCTTCATTTTTTATATTCTCGCCGTTTATTACGACGGTAAGGAGTACCTCACCCGATACCTCGCCCTGACGAAGATAGATATGGCGCAGAAGTCCGTTTCCGCTAATCTCGTCATAAACCGAGATAGCGTTTTCTTTGAAGAAGTCACAAAGCTCCGTACATATCTCGGAAAAAATGCGAGGGGTGAGCGGACAATCGGTGACGGGGGTGACTCTATGCGACTTCGGAGCAAAGAATCCGACTCGGTATTCACCGCCATTCAAGGTTACGGGGTACTGTGCCTTGTTGCGATATCTTTTGGCGTTCGGAGATACGGTTATCGGCGCAGTTGAGATACCTAAAAGGGCAGATGTGGAGAACAATCTTCTCACTCCTTCTTCCTTGAGGGTCGCTTCATCACAATAGGATATATTTTTGTACGCGCAACTTTTGCACGCGCTCTCGGGGCATCTGTCGGTCACTCTCTTTTCGGACATTTTTATATACTTTTCTTTTCTGCCGACGAGATAGGTGTTATTCACTTTGATAATCTTTGCCTCAATTATATCACCGGGTACTGTATCGCTGACGAATATAACTTGTCCGTCTACCCTGCCGACACCAAAGCCAAGATCGGTTATATCGTTTATCTCAACCTTTACGGTCTGGTTCTTCTTAAACGCCATTTATGACTCCAACTGTAAATTATAGTTATTATTTTGTGCTGTTTTCTGAATTAAATAAAATCCTCTTTTGTAAGATTGCGATAATCCTTAGGTGTCATACCGAAGGCAGACTTAAATGTCTTGGTAAAGTATGACGGATCATTAAAGCCACACTCCTCGGATATCTCGTTGACACTCTTGCCACTTTCCTCAAGCAACTTTTTGGCAAGCTTGAGTCTGTAAGCTATGATGTACTGACGGAGCGTTGTGCCCTTGCGATCCTTCAGCACCTTAGAAATATAAAATGGATGGTAGCCGAAGATAGCACCTATCTCGGTGTTGGAAATATCGTCACCCGCATTGTCGCGGATGTAATTATCGAGTGCCTCAACCATTCTCGCAGGCAAGGCGTTCTCATCAACAGTTTCAATCACCTTTAGAAGCAGTTGCTTGAGTATTGCTGAGCCCTGGGCGCGATATGTTCCCTCTGCCGAGGTGAAGAGACTGACAAGCTTTAAGAATGTATCCCTCTCCGACTCCATATCCTCGATGTGGATCATCTTGTCAAGGGGTGAAAGATCGGATACACTATGCACAAGCGACTCATCAAAGTCACAGACAGCCACCGGCTTTATTCTTTCCTCTGGCGAAGGATTGTCTGACGTCGGGTCAAAGGTGATCGTTACGAGTCGAAGGTATTGTCCCTTGAGCTTGTACGGAGTACCCGCAGGTATGTATAAAAGATGGCCCGGGGAAAGATGGCCAAGCTTTACTCCGCCAACAACCGCGGTTACATCTCCCGAAACCATATAGAAAAGTCGGGAGTCGTAAGCGATGCATTCATCTGTACGGTTGAGTCGCTCGTAAAGAGATACTGTTCTGATATATGGGTTTAAGTGTGTAAGGTTCATTGTTTTCTCCTTTGCATTTACGGCGACGGATCGCCATATCAGCTCGCGCAGCGAGCATATTTGCTATTCACCGTCCGACACGGTGAATAACACATGATACCGCAAGCGGTATGCGCAAATCTGTGAGGATTTATTTCGCTTTAATTTACTCCTTTAGGGCAAATTAAACATTCTTTGTTCGTACCGTAGAATATATCATCTCTACCGCTTATCATCTCAATAAACTCCTCAAAGCGTTTCCAATCGTTATGGATATCAAACTCATAGGCGTGACCCCAGATATAGAAAAGCTTGGGCTCATCGGTTTTAAGACTAAGAAATTCTTCGCCGAGGCGGAACATTTTGTCCATCTCACGATGGTGGTATACCGTGGGATCGAATAGATGGAGATTTTCGGTCTGTAAGTCAAATTTATGTGTGGACACGACCGTGCGCGCGTATGTGACGCCCGTGCGGTCACGCAAAATCCCGGCAACTCTCTCGTCGCAATCTCCCATTGGATATGCATGTCCTGTTACCTCGTAACCGACAAGCTCAGAAAGACGTATTCTGTCTTCCTCAACCTCTCTTGCTACCTCATCATCGGTAAGACGGGTAAGATAAGGGTGAGTGAGACTGTGAGTTGCAACCTCGTGTCCCTCGTAGATGTAGCGGACCTCATTGGCTGCTACCTTGGTGTGATTCACACGTACACCCTCGCGAATCAATTCACCGGGTTTACCGAGAAGGGATGAATTAAGATTAAAGGTGCATTTCAGACCATATTTATTAAAAAGCTCAACAAGGCGGATATCCTGAGTTACTCCGTCATCATAGCTGAAGGTTATGGCCTTTTTCTTACCGCAAAAATCTTTCATTTTCCCCACTCCTTGATATTTTCTTATGAATACGCGCACGCATAGTGTAAAAATTACGCGAAAATATAGTCATACCATTTTATTTTAATATAAAAATATTAAAAAGTCAATCACCAATTACCATTTACTACTTGCAAAGTATGTCAAAATATGATAAAATAACAAACAGTATGATAATGGGGTAGTGTTTGCCTATCCCAAAAAGGAGTAAAACGTGATAAAAAACGTCCTATTCGATCTTGACGATACCCTACTCGATTTTCACAGAGCTGAGGCTGAAGCTATTAGCTTTACACTCAAAGAAATCGGTATTAATCCGTCAGAGGAAAATATAGCTCTCTACAGTAAGATCAATCGTAGCTGTTGGGCGAAGCTCGAGACGGGGGAATACACTCGCGAAGAAGTATTACATCGCAGATTCGATATACTCTTTGATACACTCGGTGTCAATGGGGATTCACACGAAACACAAAAGCTGTATGAATACCGACTGAGTCTCGGCGCTTATTATCTTGACGGTGCTGAGGATCTGCTCGACTGTCTATACGATAAGTATAGGCTATATATAGCAACCAACGGAATTATAAACGTACAGTCTCGCAGGATAAAGGACTCGGGTATTGGTAAGTACTTTGAGAAGATTTTTGTTTCTGAGAAAATCGGATATAACAAACCCGATAAGCGTTTCTTTGACGCTGCATTTGCTGAAATCCCCGGCTTTAAGCATGAGGAAACGGTGATTGTCGGTGACATTCTTACCTCGGATATTAAAGGCGGTATAAACGCCGGAATAAAAACGGTTTACTTTAACCAAAACCGAAGAAAAAACGACACGGGTATCACCCCGGACTATGAAATCGCTAAGCTTAGCGATCTTATAAAACTACTTGAAGAAATGTAAAGGACAGACTAAAATATGTATTACGGATACAAGATTAGCGACTACACCGCAGATTTGGCAAGACGCGCCGAAGCAGATTGCCAAGAGGTTTTCAGAAAAATAGATGAGAACGCACTTATCTGCTCTGCAAAGGTGCTTTCAGCATTCCAAGAATGCCGTGTTTCAACCGCAGACTTTCTTGAGATAACCGGCTATGGTTACACCGACTCAGGCAGAGATAAGCTCGAGGAGGTATATGCAAAAGTCTTTGGAGCAGAGGACGCGCTTGTAAGACCTCAGCTTATGTCGGGCACACACGCTTTGTACGTTACTCTCGGCGCACTCTTAAAGCCCGGAGAAACCCTTTTATACATCACGGGGGAGCCTTACGACACTTTAAAGAGCGTTATTGGTACCGCCGGAGACAGCAGAAATTCACTCATAAAATTTGGTGTAAAGTATGAGGAAATTGATCTTATCGGTGACGATTTTGACCTCGAAGCAATAAGAAAAAGACTTGAAAAAGGTGATGTAAAAGTTGCTGCGATTCAGAGAAGCCGCGGCTACTCACAGAGAAAATCTCTCGTTATAGATAAGCTTGCCGAGGCGATAAAGGTGTGCAAGGAAGCATCGCCCGAGACCATAATTATGGTTGACAACTGCTACGGTGAATTTACTGAAGACAGAGAGCCTACCGATGTGGGGGCAGACGTTTTCGTTGGCTCAATGATGAAAAATTTAGGTGCTGGATTTGCTGTCAGCGGCGGATACTGTGTCGGTAAAGCCGACGTTATTGAGGATATCGCAGAAAGACTGACAGCCCCTTGTGTCGGCAAATCACTCGGTGCAAACTTCAATCAGCTCGCATCCTTCTTCAAAGGATTCTTTATGGCTCCCACAACGGTTGCGGCTACCTTAAAGTCTATGGCGTTTGCGGCAAGACTGCTCGAGCTTGCAGGTTATAATGACGTGTCACCAAGATACGATGAGCAGCGTACGGATATAGTACAGACGATAGACTTCCACTCTGCAGAAAAGCTGATCAAATTCTGCAAAGGTATACAGATGGGATCTCCCGTAGAGTCCTACTGCATTCCCGAGCCCGGTGAGATGCCCGGCTATCCTCACGAAGAGATCATGGCGGCAGGTACATTTATCACCGGAGCAACAAACGAGCTATCCTGCGACGGTCCCGTGTGTGAGCCATATACAGCCTATATGCAGGGCGGTCTCTCATACGATTACGGTAAGCTCGGCGTTATGCGAGCCCTTGACGAGATGCTTGACTTGGCAGAAAATTAATCAGAGTTTACAATCAGTCAGGCAATAAATTTAACGAATAAACATATTATTTGACAATTATCTTTTACAAAAAGGCGGTATAAAATGGGAATTTGCTATTTGGTAGGAGCAGGAGATTTATACGGAGAGATCTCTCAAGAAAATGATGATATAATTATTGCTGCAGATGGCGGATATGACAATCTCGTACGTCGCGGTATCACCCCCGACATACTCATAGGCGACTTTGACTCTGTAAAGTCGGAAATCCCCGACACTTTGCGTACAATACGTTATCCTGTAGAAAAGGATGAAACGGATATGTTTCTTTCATATGAGGCAGGTGTGAAGCTTGGTTATACCGAGTTTGTTATGCTTGGTGCAACGGGCGGCAGACTTGATCACACGTTTGCTAATATTTCTATCCTGCTCTATGCGAAGGAGCGCGGACATAATATTACAATTATGAATGAAAGTGGAATGATATTCTGTCTTAAGGATGAGTCAATTTCACTCGCAGGAAATAAAGGTGCAAAGCTATCCGTTTTTGCGCTTGGCGGAATTGCAAGAGATGTAACGATCCTCGGCACAAAATATGAAATTGAAGGTGCACGTCTTACACCCGATTTTCCTCTTGGCGTATCTAATGAGTTCACAGATGTACCGGCACGTATATCTGTTGAAGACGGAACACTGCTTGTTATTGCTGAATAAAGCATTATTTTATTTGTTTACAGCAAAAGACTATTTATTCAACATTAAAAAACATCTTTCGCTATTGACAAGTTTGGATTTGAATGTTATAATTAACTCAACCAAACAGAATAATGTCAGGGGTGCTGAAAGGCTGAGATGACGAAGGTCAAACCCTATAACCTGATACGGATAATGCCGGCGTAGGGAGATAAACTATAGATATCCTTATATCTATCTTACCGCACGGACTAACGTTCTGTGCGGTAATTTATTTTTTAGGAGGTACTCATATGAGTACACAAAGAAGAGTCAGTACAAATCTGACAACACTCACCGAGTGCGCAATTATGCTCGCGCTCTCCTTCGCACTAAGCTGCGCTAAGCTCTTTGAAATGCCGATGGGCGGCTCTATTACCATCGCAAGTATGCTACCGGTAATGCTAATCAGCATTAAGTACGGAGTAGGTATAGGTCTTGCGACGAGCTTCGCCTATTCCATCACGCAACTCTTGCAGGCTTTGGCAAGCGCAAATGTATTCCCCTACTGCGAGACACCGGGAACTCTCGTGCTTTGTATTCTTTTTGATTACATAGTTCCCTTCACTTTGCTTGGTCTTGCGGGATTATGCCACAAGATGAAGATCACCAAGAACACAGAGCTTAATATCTATATTGGTATTATTTCTGTAGTTGTTCTCCGTTTCTTCTGCCATTTTATCACAGGTGTTGCAATTTGGGATCAGTGGGCTCCCGAAGGAATGGGTAAATATCTATATTCCTTCCTCTACAACGGCGGTTTTCTCTCGCTTGACTTTATCATATGCATAGTATGTGCGATTCTTATGTTCAGAAAGGCGGAGCTCAGAAAGCTTGTAAATATTGACTAATCCAAATTTTTAGTACAGAAAAATCCTGCACTTTATATGCAAAATCTTTGTTTTGTCATATTTTTAGACTAATATTATACCGAGGCGGCATTACGCCTCGGTTTTTTACAATATTCGATTAAAGAATTCTATGTTTCAAATTATGACAAAAACATTTTATAAAACAACTTTTTAGGTTATACAAGAATTTATTGCACGGTGCAGATAAATTGTTAGTAGAAATCGTCGAGTGCGCACGAAGGCGTATAAGCATACGTCGAGTGTAAGCGATCAGCGATAGAAAAAGACAGAGATGTTTTCCATTGCATCTTTTTCTTTTCCGATTATACAAGAATTTATTGCACGGTGCAGATAAATTGTTAGTAGAAATCGTCGAGTGCGCACGAAGGCGTATAAGCATACGTCGAGTGTAAGCAATCGGCGATAGAAAAAGACAGAGATGTTTTCCATTGCATCTTTTTCTTTTCCGATTATACAAGAATTTATTGCACGGTGCAGATAAATTGTTAGTAGAAATCGTCGAGTGCGCACGAAGGCG
>JAZRAE010000035.1:0-3903 GCA_045634385.1 Eubacteriales bacterium
CCCATTTTGCGGCGGATCTTGTCGATATCAGCCCCCTTGGCTGTGATCTCATCACCGTCAATGAATATCTGTCCCGAGGTGGGAGTTTCGAGCATATTGAGTGAGCGAAGAAAGGTGGTTTTTCCGCAACCGGAGTTGCCGACGATAACGATAACGTCGCCCTTTTCAATATTCTCGTTAATGTTTTCCCAAATAAGGTTATCTCCAAAACGCTTGGTAAGATTTTTGATTTCTACAAGACTCATCTTATCTCACCTCCGATTTTTCAAGATAATCCTTGGATTTGATATGCTTTCTCTTGCCCATTCTTGTGATAACAAAGTCACCGAGTGTTCCGATCAGAAAATAACCCACAATCGACAAAACAATGCCAAGAACAGCATTGGAGAGACCGTCAGTGGTACTTAAGAACTCTTTTACTCCGATCACAGACGCAACGCTGGTGATCTGCATACACATCACGAACATTGACATATACACGGGAACGATGCTCTCGATAATCTGAGGGAGCATAATATGGAAAAACGTTTGCATTTTGCTCATTCCAATGGTACGAGCCGCCTCTATTTCACCATCTGCAACTGCACAAACACCGCCGAAAAAGACGCCCGTAAGATTAGCCGCAACAAAAAGTGACAAACCTATGTAAGCTATGAGAATGGAGCCGTTGTTTCGGTCCCCCATAATGATAAGAGCAAAAAGCATCAGCATAACCAGCGGCGGTACCTTAATAATGATCCCGTTATATACCTTCGCGATCGTTCTTATCACCTTGTTTCCCGAGCAGAATCCGGCACACGTCACAATGCCGATCAAGGATGCCGTTACAAAGCATACAATGGTCAAAAAAAACGTAACACCGAGTCCCGTCAATATCTTTATAACCATCAGTCCCTCCTTTAATCCAGCTTCAATGCGGTTTCAAGTGCCAATGTAATCATCTCACCAAAGGAGTTTTGTCTTTCCTCCGCCGTTGTTTCCTCGCCGGTGATGATATGATTGGAAACGGTGCAGATCACAAGCGCATTTTTGTTAAGGCGCGCGGCGTTCATATAGAGAGCTGCCCCCTCCATTTCGATTGCCATAATGCCCATCTTTGCCCAACGCTCGTTTGCCGTTTCATCATCACCGTAGAAGATATCGGAGGAAAGGAGGTTGCCTACGTGATAGGTAACGCCCATTTCCTTGGCACACTCTACGCACTTGCTCATTGCTTCATAGCTGCAAAGCGGAGCAAGCGTACCGGGAAGGTTATAGTTAGCTGCAAAATTGGAATCGGTGGAGCATCCCATACCGATCACCACGTCACGAATATGAATATCGTCCTTGAGAGCCCCCGCAGAGCCGATGCGGATAATGTTATTTACGCCAAAGAATTTGAAAAGCTCGTAGGAATAAATGCCCATTGACGGCATTCCCATTCCACTTGCCATAACGGAAACACGCTTGCCCTTAAAGGTTCCCGTGTAACCCTGAACGCCTCTGACATTGTTTACAAGCACAGCATTTTCAAGATATTTTTCCGCGATCAGCTTGGCGCGGAGAGGATCGCCCGGCATAAGCACGGTAGATGCGAAATCCCCCTGTTTTGCGTTAATATGTGCAGTTGCCATTTTTATACCTCTACTTCCTTATTGTTCAAAATCAGTTTTATCCTCTTACAGTCGATACAAAAATCGCTGCGCTTTTGGATAACGGAAAGACAATATTCAAGGGTTTCCTTGACAGTGCGAACCGTCTCCACAACACCATCGGCAATATCCGTCTTATCGGTATCGGCAATCACCACAATACTGTCCTCACCAAAGCTTACCGTATGGATCGCATAATGCTTGGAAAACTCAAAAACGTCTTTCTCGCTCATACCTTCCATTGTTTCGGTATCATACAGCAAGTCGGGGTTTCTGTCAGATGCTATATCAAGCTCGTCGCAAAGCCTTATAAGCGCCGCAAGCAAGGCAAGGTTCGCATACTGTCCGTCACCAAGATCATAATCTGTGGGATAAAGGGCTTCATCCATCAAATCGGTCTTTCGGTGTCCCCTTCCCACCTCTGCGATAGCGT
The DNA here is from genome assembly GCA_045634385.1 of Eubacteriales bacterium. Classification (GTDB taxonomy): domain Bacteria; phylum Bacillota; class Clostridia; order Oscillospirales; family CAG-272; genus UBA1740. The sequence goes on from JAZRAE010000035.1 coordinate 2,065, forward strand.
TCGCATACTGTTCACTTGGTATCTCAAGGATCTCCCAATACTTTTTTACAAACTGCGATGAGAAATCGTTGTGAAATTTACGGATCAGATTGGGCTTTGATATTTCCGGATGATCGTTTACATAACCCCTGAGTCCCGATGCATCAATGAACGAGTCGATATCCTTATCCGAAACACCCATTCCAATGTCGTGTAAGGCACAAGCCATAAGATAAATGTATATCTCACTTGCATTTAATTTTCTGACGTTTTCGCGAAGCAGTTGGTTTGATATGTTGGCTACACTCAAAGTATGTAGGAGTGTATGATCGGTAAACGTTGGGAATACGGCGAGAAACTTTTTCAGCATTTGCTCAAAAAGTGACATACAACAGGTATGCCGATATGCAAGCTCGCTATTCAGTTCCTTTAACCTATGCTCAAGCAAGAAGTCGTAATTCGGCATACAAAAACCTCCCTGAGCAATTATTCGATTGTCAGAATGTCAATGAATCCCGTTACTTCAAAGATCTCATTGATAGTTTCGTTTACGTTCTTGATGATCATTTCGCCCTGCTTGTTCATTACCTTCTGAGCCGAGAGAAGAACACGAAGTCCTGCAGAAGAAAGATACTCAAGAGCGGCAAAGTCAAGAACGAGCTTTTCCACTCCATTAATGCCCTGCTTAAATTCTGCTTCAAGCTGGGGAGGGGTCGTGGTGACAAGTCTGCCGGTAATGGTACCGGCAAGTTCAGTTCCGTTGAGATTCTTTTCGATAGTCATTGTAGTGTACCTCTTTCTTTATTTTAATTTTTAATTATTTTTTTGCGTAGAGTTTCTTTATCAAGCCTGCCCAGCGAATCAGCCACATCAATCATGGTAAGCTGCCAGCCTGTTACGTTCATTGCAGTCAATGGGAAATCGGTAATAGCGTTTAATGCGATTGCGATAGCCATAGCTTCCATCGGAATGCCAAGCTGCGCAAAAACGACAGTAAAGCCCATGATCGCGCCACCCGCAACGGGCGGTACGGCAAAGGAGATAAGCCATACGGTTATGTACGCCAGAATCAACCACACGGGTGTTATGGCAATCCCGTAGTTTTCAGCGAAGGTCAGCACGATGGGGATGAACATGGCAAATTCACTCATCTTGAACAAAACCTGACCAAAAGGAATACCGAAGTCCACAAGGTTTTTATCGATACCCAGCCTTTTGTTTGCATCCTTCACGTTGGTTGAAAATGCCGCGGCAGAGGATGCCGTAGTGAGTGCAACAAGGAAGGTGGGCAAAATCTTTTTGACAAGCACGGCAGGCGAGACCTTTTTTCTTGCCGAGATCCACAAAACCATTCCCACAAGATACACGCTAACAAGCAGGAAAATGATGAGGATCATTTTATACGAGCCGAGAAGCTCCACAATGGTGCCGCTTACTATCATATTAGTAAAGATTACAAATACAGCAAACGGAAGTGCCTCCAGCACAACACTCATTACCGCCTGCACGAGAGCGCTAAGCTGTTCCACAACAGTAAACACTCCACTCACCTTTGAGGAGAGCATCAACATCGCAATGCCGAAAATTACGGCAATGAATATGATTTGGAGTGAATTGCCGTTGATAAACGGCTCGAAGATATTGGCAGGCACGATATTGTAGATCAGATCAAGCACCTTTGTAAAGTCCGAGCCTGAAACACTGCCGAGAGTCACCTTGAAAAACAGCGTTGCAAGCAGCGTAAGCCCACCCCCCGCAATCGTCATATATCCCAAAATAGCGGTGATCGTCTTTTTGCCTATTTTGCCAGGCGTTTCGGTGTTCCCCATGGAGCAAATACTGCCGAGCACCGAGAGGAAG
>JAZRAE010000036.1:0-16556 GCA_045634385.1 Eubacteriales bacterium
TGACCTCACATCCGGCTCGGGCGATAAGGGTACTCCTATCGTATATATCCAGGGCTACTTTGATAACTACACAACGGAATAAGATTATGGGGCTGTCGAAGGACAGCCCCAATAAATTGCAAATAAATTGCATACCGGCATATTACAAAACACGACCTCATCCGAGGTCTTTTTTTTTGCTTTTGTTATATTTTTTACTATGCACATGATGTGCAAATCTTTGATTTTTACTACTTTTTCGACATATACTAAAGTAAATATCGATAATTAAACAATCGTAGTATCAATGTGTAACTGGAATTTTGATGAAGATTCCACAGCTTGGAACCCGAAGGCGCATATACATACGTTGAGCCATCTCAAAGCTTTAATGAGTACTAATGTGTAACTGGAATTTTGAGTTAGTTTGTTCGAATGGAATCCCGAAGCAATAGGTATTCTATTGCGAGCGGTGACAGTCGGACAAAATAACCAAAATTACACATTACCTTGAGCGAGCATGGCGTCGGCAACCTTTATAAATCCTGCTATATTGGCACCGGCTACAAGATCATCACCAAGGCCGTATTCGTTGGCAGCCTTTACAGAGTTGTCGAAAATGTTCTTCATTATTCCTTTCAGCTTCTCGTCAACCTCGTCTGCTGTCCAGGAAAGGCGCATAGAGTTCTGAGTCATCTCAAGACCGGATGTTGCAACACCGCCCGCGTTAACCGCCTTGGAGGGAGCGATAACAACACCGTGCTGCTTAAGATATGCGATAGCCTCATTGGTGGTGGGCATATTTGAAACCTCAACGTAATACTTAACGCCTGCTTTAACAATTCTTTCTGCCTCGGGAAGATCAACCTCATTCTGTGTCGCGCAAGGCATATAAATATCTGCCTTAACGCCCCAAGGCTTCTCGCCCTTAAAGAATTGCACACCGAACTTGTCGGCATAGTCCTCTACTCTGTTGCGGCAGGACGCACGCATCTCGAGCATATAGTTTACCTTTTCCTCGGTAGAGATTCCGTCAGGATCGTAAACGTAGCCATCGGGACCGGAAATGGTAACCACCTTACCGCCGAGTTCATTAACCTTCTTAACAGTACCCCAAGCAACGTTGCCAAAGCCTGAGATGGCAAAAGTCTTGCCGTTTATATCATCACCGAAATAGTGCAGCATCTCAACTGTGTAATAAACCGCGCCGTAGCCTGTAGCCTCAGGACGGATAAGAGATCCGCCGTAAGGAATACCCTTGCCGGTAAGAACACCGGTAAATTCATTGCGTATACGCTTATACTGACCAAACATATATCCTACCTCACGCGCGCCCACACCAATATCACCTGCGGGAACGTCGGTATCGGGACCTATGTACTTGCAAAGCTCGGTCATAAAGCTCTGACAGAATGCCATAACCTCTCTGTCACTCTTGCCCTGAGGATCAAAGTCAGATCCACCCTTGCCGCCGCCCATAGGAAGCGATGTAAGAGAGTTCTTGAAGGTCTGTTCAAAGCCAAGGAACTTGATAATGCTCTCGTTTACAGAGGGATGAAAACGTATGCCGCCCTTGTAAGGACCAATTGCCGAGTTGAACTGTATCCTGTAGCCGCGGTTCACCCGAACCTTGCCGTTATCGTCTACCCACGGAACTCTGAACTTTATAATTCTCTCGGGCTCAACCATTCTCTCGATAACACCGGATTCTATGTAAACAGGCTTCTGAATAAGAACGGGCTCTATAGACTCAAGAACCTCTTTAACGGTCTGATGGAACTCGACCTCACCTGCATTACGCTTGATAACTCTATCGTAAAGATCGTTTAAATAATCAATTTTGAACATACGATTTCCTCCTGAATATTTATGGAAATATTATACTCTATTTTCTTTAAAAAATCAATAGCGCGCGTATTATTTTTGTCACAATATATCTAATATTCTCTTATCAAAATAATTGATACAATATAAGAGTATGCAAACGCCTTAAAATTCGCCATATTTTCTCAGCTGATATTTTCCTTTCTTTCGGTAAAAATAAGAGAAAAAACGGAGATAAGTCTCTTGGAAAATATAAGAAATATAAGGCTACGCGTTCCTGCTAAGGCATCTGTGTGGTATACGGCGTCATCTATACTTTCAAAGGGGATCAGCGCGCTGTGTACACCGATTTTCACAAGGCTTTTAACACCGGGTGAATACGGTCTGTATCCTCTATATAATACGTGGCTCAGCGTGGTCACAGTGATAGTCACACTCGAGCTGACGGGTGGTGTAATATACCGTGGCTTGCAGAAATTCGAGGATAGGAAGGACGAGTTTATATCATCGGCTTTCGGACTGTTTTTGTTTGTATTTATCGGTTTTTGCACACTATACTTTACATTTTATAATAGTTTTAACAAGCTTACAGGTCTTAGCCTGTTTATATCATCCTTGTTGCTAACCGAAATTTTCTCTGCCACCGTCATTGCGTTTTATACTGCAAGAACAAGATTTGAATACAGATACAAGAGCGCGACAGTCATAAATCTCATTAGCTCGTTCTCTATACCTTTCATCTCTATAGCCTTTATTCTACTGACGGATTTAAGGAGCGAGGCGAGGATAATCGCCTCGGCTATAACGCTCTTGACAGTAGGTGTATTTGCCCTCTACGATACGCTGAAAAGGTCAAGTATGATCTTCAATAAAGAGATATGGCTTTTCCTCTTAAAATTCAATCTCCCGCTCCTACCACACTATCTCTCGGTAAGCCTTATAATGCGAATCGGAGAGATTATGATAGGGAGAGTGTACGGCACCGACGATCTCGGAAGATACTCTATCGCGGTGTCCATCGGATTGGCGCTCATCGTTATTACGAACGGGATCCTCTCTGCGCTGTCTCCGTGGCTACTGCGAAAGGTGAGGAGCAAGGAGAGTGACAAAATACGCGAGGTTCTCCTGCTGATAACCAAGCTCGTATCCATCCTATGCCTATTGTTGCTTGCAGGCGTACCCGAGCTAATGAAAATACTCACGACCGAAGCCTTCTACTCTGCTCTACCCGCGGTCTACCCCTTGGCGTTATCCGTGATACCAATCTTCCTCTCAAACGCTATTATTTCCGCAGAAATGTATTTTGAAAAAAGCGCTATTACCGCCCTGCCCGCGATCGTAAGCGCAACCATCTGCATCGCGCTTTCAATATTCGCTTTACCACGGATTGATTACCGATTTGCGAGCGTATTTATCCTCGTATCGTATCTTTTCCTCACGGTGCTTTTAGCTTTGGTTTATCGGCGACTTTCGGGAGAATTCCCCTTAAAAATAAAGTCATCACTCACTGTATTCGGCTTGGTGCTAGGCTATGCCGCCCTGCTCTTTTTGCTCCGCGACGTATTCCTATCACGCGTAATTCTTACGCTACCGCTTTTGCCGGCTCTATTTATCACCGCCAAAGGAGTATTACCCATCATAAAAGAGAAATAAACACTTAGTGAATAAATACGGTTTATCATTGCCACGTAGCCTTGATAGACCGCCTTTGTTTTTTTGGCGCGAGCAGATAACGGCTCCGTAGTCAGCAACTCAACGGCTACTTATTTATATTAAAACAAGGAAGCATTGACAAAACTCGCCTGGCGTGATACAATGAGACGTACAATATTTTAACAGCGCGACATCTCGTGCTTACAGAGTAAGCATCTTAATTCACTGTTTATTACGGGAGGTAAAAATGAAAAAGCTCTTATCAGTTACAATCCTAATACTCGTCTTGGTATTATCGTTTGCATCCTGTGAATCTCTCGCGAATTTTCACTTATACGGAGAGTGGACGATGTCGATAAAGCCGACCTGCGAAAAGGACGGTGAATACGCCCGTTACTGCTCCTGCGGAGCAAAGGAAAGCAAGGTTATTCCCGCTCTCGGACACACTCCTACCGATGCAGTCATAGAGGACGAGGTTGAGCCTACATACGGTGTAGACGGAGGCTACAAGGAGGTTGTCCGTTGCTCCGTGTGTAACGAGAAAATCTCTGAAACGGCTCACGTGATCCCTATGCTCAAGCATAATCCCGGCGAATCCGTGAAGGAAAACGTCGTTGAAGCAACCTGCTACCGTGAGGGCAGCTACGATACCGTAACCTATTGCATCGACTGTGGCAGCGAGGTGGAAAGAATCGTTCATCACACGCCTAAGACCGAGCACACCCCCTCGGATATCGTGGAGAATATAATCGATTCCACCTGTACTTCAATCGGAAGCAAGAGCTACGTGATCTACTGTTCCGTACTCGAATGTCACGCCGAGCTTGAAAAAGACACTATTATTATCGATAAAAAGGCGCACGCCCCTGCTGATGCCGTTAAGGAAAACGTAGTTAAAGCAAGCTGCGACTCCGAGGGTAGCTACGATAGCGTTATTTACTGCAAGGACTGCTCCGTCGAGATCTCGAGAACCAACGTGACTCTCGCGGTGATCGGTCACGCCTTTGCAAATGCGGTTGAGGAAAACAGAGTCGACGCAACCTGCTACTCAGAGGGTAGCTACGACAGCGTTATCTACTGTCAGGACTGCTCAATCGAGCTTTCAAGAACTAACGTGACTCTCGCTAAGACCTCTCACACCTTTGCAAACGCGGTGGAAGAAAACAAGGTCGACGCAACCTGCTACTCCGAGGGTAGCTATGACAGCGTTATCTACTGTCAGGACTGCTCCGTTGAGCTTTCCAGAACCACCCTTACACTCCAAATGATCGCGCACAACCCTGAAAATGCAGTCAAGGAAAACGAGATACCCGCAACCTGCTACGCTGAAGGTAGCTACGACGACGTTATCTACTGTAGCGTTTGTGAGGCTGAGATTTCCAGAACCGGCATAGTGCTCCAAAAGATAGATCACACCCCTGCAAATGCAGTTGGGGAAAACAAAATTGCGGCGCGCTGTACGGTAGACGGCAGCTATGACGAGGTTGTCTACTGCAGTGCTGATGGCTGTCACAAGGAGCTAAGCAGAACTAAAAGAATCATCAAAGCTCTCGGACACACCGAGGTTAGCGTTGATGCCGTTGCTCCAAGCTGTAAAAAAACCGGCTTGACAGAGGGATCTCGCTGCTCTACGTGTAAAACCGTCTTTGTAGCACAGAAAATTATCCCTCTCATCGATCACTCATATAATTCTGAAAATATCTGTACGGTATGCGGTTTTTACTTAGATAAAGGTCTGGTGTTTGAAGCAATGGGCGATTCCTACTCGGTAATCGAATATACCGGCTCTGCATCCGAGGTGGTTATCCCCACTTTGTATAACGGCAAGCCTGTAGTTGAGATCGGTACCTACTCATTCTACAATAATAAAACCTTGACCGGTGTAATTATCCCCGACGGAGTGAAACGAATCGGATCTGATGCCTTTTACAATTGCTCAAATCTCGAGTCGATCATTCTTCCCGACACATTGCTTTCACTTGAGGCGTGGGTATTTTACGGTTGTCCCAAGCTTGTATACGAGGAGTATGATAACGCTTACTACCTCGGTAGCACAAGTAACCCGTATCTTGTTCTCGTAAAAGCGATAAACACGGATATCGAATCCTGCGAGATTGCTCCCGATACGAAGTTCCTCCATTATTCTGCATTCCGTAATTGCAACAATCTTACCGAATTGACAATTCCCGAGAGTGTGATCCACATTAGCGGCTACGTGTTTGAGTATTGCAACAACCTTCAGTACAACGAATACGACAACGCTTATTATCTCGGAAGCGAAAGCAATCCTTATTACGCGCTTATTGAAGCGAAGGAGAAATGGGCAATCACATCCTGCCAGATACATGAGGATACCAAGCTTATTGCCGGACGCGCCTTTGCAAGCTGTAGAAAGCTAACCTCGATCGAGATTCCCTATGGAATCAAGACCATCAATTTCCGTACCTTTGAGTGTTGCGACGAGCTCACCGAGATTAAGATACCCGACAGTGTCGTCTACATTGAGCACGAGGCATTCTACGATTGTGACGTATTATATTCGATTACCATTCCCGATAGCGTTCATATTATCGGTAGATCTGCGTTCCAGTTCACACCCACACTTAACGTCGTTCTCGGAAGCGGTGTTGAGAAGGTGGATAATCTCGCGTTCTCCGGTGGCTCGAGGAACAGTAAGGTATATTACAATGGGACTGAGGAAGAATGGACTAAAATTTACGTTGAGCCTTCGCCTTCATACATGTCAGGCTGCAAGATCGACGAGTATATCCGTTACTTCTATTCAGAGGAGCAGCCCACTACGAGCGGCAGATACTGGCACTACGTTTACGGTGTTCCTACCGAGTGGTAAAACTAGGATTATCAGTCAAGGATAGCTTATCAACCCACAAAATTACTATTTTCGGTATAACAAAAACGAAGGAAGTGGGATAATCCACTTCCTTCGTCAAAGCAACCTATTTATGATAAAACCAACGGGAGACCTGAGGTTTTCTCTTTCTTTCATTATTATTAAATAGAATCATAGTTTTATCTGAGCAAAAAGATGCGTTGCACTAAGGAACGGTTACTTATGACTCAAAGCGTGCTTGAATCATACGATAAACTGAACCGTTAGTGACAACGCATCTTTTTTTATTTCAATTACTTCTGTTGTTCCTTGAGAGCGGCTCTCTTCTGAGCCTGGATTCTCTTTCTCGAGGGGGTATCAAGAACTACCTTTCTAAGTCTAATAGACTTAGGTGTAACCTCGATAAGCTCCTCATCGGTGATAAACTCAATAGCTTCCTCAAGGGAGAGCTGTACGGGAGTGATTAGCGTAAGCTTCTCGTCAGCACCCGAGGAACGGATAGCGGTGAGATGCTTCTCCTTACATACGTTGACCTCGATATCATCGGGCTTGGGATTCTCTCCGACGATCATACCCTCGTATACGGGAGTAGCAGGACCGATAAAGAGAGGTCCTCTATCCTGTGCCTGGTACAGACCGTAGGTTGTGGAAACGCCTTTCTCGCTTGCAACGAGGGAAGAAGTAAATCTCGTCTTGATTTCACCGCGGAACGGCTCATAGCCGGCAAAGAGTGAAGAAATTAATCCCTCACCGCGGGTATCTGTAAGCAGTTCGGAACGATATCCGAATAAGCATCTTGTGGGAATGTTGTAGTAAAGCTTCTGCCTTGTGCCGTGAAGCTGCATATCAACGAGTGTTCCCTTTCTCGCGCCGAGTTTTTCCATAACCGAGCCAACGTACTGTTCGGGAACGTCAATAATTACGTCCTCGATAGGCTCACACTTAACCCCGTCGATTTCCTTGTAAAGCACTCTGGGATTAGAGCAACAAAGCTCATAGCCTTCGCGGCGCATATTCTCAATAAGAATGGAAAGGTGCATTTCGCCTCTGCCTGCAACCTTGAACGCATCGGTAGTTTCACCGTCTTCAACACGCAGAGATACGTCCTTAAGAAGCTCACGGTAGAGTCTTGCACGAAGGTGACGCGAGGTAACGAACTTACCTTCCTTGCCCGCGAAGGGAGAGTCATTGACCGAGAAGGTCATCTCCATCGTAGGCTCACCAACCTTAACAAACTCAAGCGGCTCAATCTTGGCAGGTGAGCAGACAGTATCACCTATAGCAATGTCCTCGCAACCCGAGAAGCAGACAATGTCACCAACCTTCGCCTCTGTTACGGGAACACGCTTTAATCCGTCAAACTGATATATAGAAACTATCTTTGAGGGGCGGGATTTTCCGTCACCGTGATAGTTACAAATAGAAACGCCCTGTCCTTGCTTAATAACGCCTCTTTCGACTCTGCCTATACCTATTCTACCGACAAACTCGTTGTAATCTATAGAAGAAACAAGAAGCTGCAGAGGATCATCCTCCTCGCCGTCGGGAGCAGGCATATATTCAAGAATAGTGTCAAGAAGGGGCGTCAGATCCTTTCCGGGAGTGTGAGGATCAAAGGATGCAGTACCCGCTCTGCCCGAACAGAAAAGCATGGGAGAATCAAGCTGCTCGTTGGTAGCGTCAAGCTCAAGAAGAAGTTCAAGCACCTCGTCGCCAATCTCGTCAAGACGTGCATCGGGACGGTCAACTTTATTAACAACAACGATAACTCTGTGATTCATCTGAAGTGCCTTTTCGAGTACGAATCTCGTCTGCGGCATAGGACCTTCTGCAGCATCAACAAGGAGTATAACGCCGTTTACCATTTTAAGAATACGCTCTACCTCGCCTCCAAAATCTGCGTGGCCGGGTGTATCGATAACGTTAATTTTAACATTTTTATAATGGATAGCAGTATTCTTTGCGAGGATGGTAATTCCACGTTCTCTCTCGAGGTCATTGGAGTCCATTACTCGGTCTTCCATCTCCTGATTTTCACGATAAATACCGCCTTGACGTAGCATTTCGTCAACCAAAGTTGTCTTTCCGTGGTCAACGTGGGCGATGATTGCAATATTTCTTAAATCGGTACGCTTCATATTTTTTCTTTCTTTCCTCTAATCAAAACAAAAATCAATAAACAAAATCAAACTCGAAATCATAGATATTTACCGTGTCGCCTTCCTCGATACCAAGCTCGCGAAGTCGGTCAAACACACGGTTCTTTTCAAGAACTCTTTGGAAGAAGTTTAAGGACTCATAGTCGGAGAAGTTGATCTGCCCCATAAAGTTGTAGAGCCATTCCCCCTCAACATAATATTTGTCATTCTTCTTATACACTTCTGTTTCCTTTGCCCCGGCTGATGAAGCAAGTGCCTCTTCCTCGGGATTGTATTCCGCCTCATAAACGGTAAGGGGCGGAAGCTCATCAAGAGCCCGAGTTGTAATCTTAACGAGCTCATCGAGTCCTTCACCCGTAACCGCAGAAACGAATATTACCTCTCTGTCAAGCCATCCGCACTTCTTGATAAAGTGCTGTACCGCCTCATCCTCCATATCGACCGAGTCAACCTTGTTTGCCACGATTATCTGCGGACGGTCTGCAAGCTCAGGCGAGTACTTGTGAAGCTCCTCATCAATCTTATCGATATCATCCGAAGGATCTCTGCCATCGGTACCTGCGATATCTACAACGTGCAAAAGAAGTCTGCATCTGTCAACGTGCCTGAGAAAGGCGTGTCCAAGTCCGAGTCCTTCGGAAGCACCCTCGATAAGACCGGGAATATCTGCGGCAAGGAATCCCTTTCCTTCACCGATCTTAACAACGCCGAGATTCGGAGAAAGTGTGGTGAAATGGTAATTGGCAATCTTAGGCTTTGCGGAAGAAATCATAGAGAGAATTGAAGATTTACCGACATTCGGGAAGCCTATAAGTCCTACCTCTGCCAGCATCTTGAGTTCAAGAAGAACCTCTCTTTCCTCTCCCTTCGTTCCACTCTTTGCAAAGCGGGGGATCTGTCTTGTGGGAGTGGCAAAATGTCTATTGCCCCAGCCGCCTCTGCCGCCCTTACAAAGGATGAAGTCATCCGAATTTGCCATATCATGAATGATCTTGCCCGTCGCAGGATCTTTAATAAGAGTTCCCGGAGGAACGGGGATAATTATATCAGCACCGTTCTTACCGTGCTTCTTTCCACCCTTTCCGTTTTCTCCGCTCTCTGCGACAAACTTTCTCTTGTATCTAAATGCAAGCAGTGTGTTTGATCCGGGATCAACTCGGAAGATAACGTTGCCGCCTCTGCCTCCGTCACCACCGTCGGGACCGCCTGCATTAACGTATTTTTCTCTATGAAAGGCAACGGCTCCATCACCGCCATTTCCTGCCTTTGCGTGTATAACTATATTATCTATAAACATAGGAGTTGCCCCCTTTCTTAATCTTTAACCTTTTTTTGTAAACTATTGTTATATATGCGGTGCATCTTCTCCGCGCTGACGAATAACCATCTTTATGGGAGTACCCTTAAATCCAAATGCATCACGTATGCAGTTCTCAAGATATCTGCGATAGGAGAAGTGGAAGAGTTCCTCTGAATTACAGAAGATAACGAAGGTCGGTGGAGCTATAGAGGTCTGTGTCATATAATAGACCTTAAGTCTCTTGCCCTTATCCGACGGAGGCTGTACTCTGTTGGTCGCATCATTGAGAAGGTCGTTGAGCATACCCGTAGTAACGCGGCGTCGAGCCTCGGCATACACCTCGTTGATTAGTTCGTATATATTTGCGCATCTCTGCCCTGTGAGTGCCGAAACGTAGATGATAGGTGCATACGGCATATAAGAAAGTGCCGTGCGGACTTCCTTTGTATACTGATTAACGGTATTGTTGTCCTTTTCAACCGCATCCCATTTATTGATAACGATTATAACCGCCTTGCCCGCCTCGTGTGCGATGCCCGCGATCTTCTCATCCTGCTCTGTGACACCGTCCTTGCCATCTATCATAAGAAGACAAACGTCAGCTCTCTCAACAGCCATATTTGCTCTGATAACACTGAACTTCTCTATTCTGTCCTCAACCTTTGAGTGGCGTCTGATACCTGCTGTATCAATGAAATTATAGATTCCGTGAGAGTTCTCTACTCTTGTATCAACGGCATCTCTTGTAGTACCCGCAATGTCGGATACAATAACTCTTTCCTCGCCGCACATACGGTTGATTATTGAGGATTTGCCTGCATTGGGCTTACCTATTACGGCAACATTGATCACACCCTCGTCGATATCATCCTCGTCTGAGAAATTACATTCCTCAATAACAGCGTCGAGAAGGTCGCCCGTGCCCGAACCGTGCAGAGATGAAATAGCAATCGGTGCACGCTCAAATCCGAGCTCATAGAACTCATAAAATTCAAACGGAACATCACCTACTCTGTCAACCTTGTTTACAGCAACTACTATAGGCTTGCCCGATTTCTTGAGCATAATGGCTATGTCGCGGTCATCCGCAAGAAGGCCTGCTCTTATATCACACATAAATATAATTACGTCAGCGGATGCAACCGCTATCTCTGCCTGAGTCCTCATCTGCTTGAGAATGGTATCATCGCTCTTAGGCTCGATACCGCCCGTATCAACTAAAAGGAAGTTGTGGCTGTTCCACTCTGCATCCGCGTAAATTCTGTCACGCGTTACACCCGGTGTATCCTCCACTATTGAACGCCTCTCGCCTATAAGCTTATTGAAAAGCGTACTTTTACCAACGTTGGGTCTGCCAACGATGGCTACTATCGGTTTTGACATTTCTTTTTCTCCTTTCTTACCTCACTCAGTCAATGACATCCTCGGACTCATTTTGTTCTATCTCGCTCTGTCTTTCGATACCGAGTAACGCCTCGGCAAAGGCATAGCCGTCATTACCGACGGGTGTCACCTTCACACAAAGTCTGTCCGAAAGCTCCCCGCGAGTCATTCCGCAAAGGAAGTCGTCGTCTGTTTCACGAAGTGCTGATGCGGGAATAATAAGCTCATCTCCAAGCTCCGTACCCTGAAGCTGCTCATATATATCCTTTCCGGTGAGAAGTCCGGATACTGTTATGCTCTCACCGAAGAATCTGTTTATTATTTTTACTGCGTTTACGGTAAGCCCCTCGCACATTGACGAAAGCTTTTTTGCAAAAGAGGATATCATTTCGTAAGATGCAGCACCCGTTATAACGGTGACGTGTCTTTTACCCTCGAACTCGGAAACAAGGCTGTCTACGTCCTCAATCGCCATACCAAATTCATCAGAGAAGGAGCGCAACATTCCCACGCCGTTCTCTATCTGCGGATAATCCTCATAATATTCGGTCGGCGGCAAAGGTCTTCCCGACTTAAGATAGAACTCGTCCGCGGCAAAGAACTGACGCGAGCCGTGAGCCTTAAGCTGCTCTTCTGCAACCGAGTCAATCATATCTATAACGGCAGATGCCTCCTCCGGTGTAAAATCCGCCAAAGGATAAAGACCGGCGCGATGCTTAGTAAGTCCCGCAGGCACTATCGACACACTGCCCATCTCGGGATAGTAAGCAGACAGATCGCGAAGTGATCTAAGAAGCTCCTCGCCGTCGTTTACACCCTTGCAAAGCACTATCTGGCCGCACATTGAAAGACCCGCCTCCTTGAATCTGTCAAGGTAGGAAAGAACCTCGCCCGATCGCTTATTCTTCATCATCTGCACACGAAGCTCGGGGTTTGTGGTATGTATTGAAACGTTCACAGGTGACATATGCATCTTTATAATGCGATCTATGTCCTTATCGTACATATTAGTGAGCGTTATGTAATTTCCGTGTAAGAATGAGAGACGCGAATCATCGTCTTTGAAATAGATAGGCTTGCGCATCCCCTCGGGATTCTGATCGATGAAGCAGAATATACATCCGTTTCTGCATGACTGCTTCTCATCCATCAAGGGAGTTTCAAACTCAAGTCCGATATCCTCATACTCACCTTTTTTTATTCTTTTGGTATACTTTCCGTCCGCATTTACAAGCTCGAGAGATATTCTCTTTTCGGCAATATAGAATCGGTAATCCAAAACGTCACGTATCTCATTGCCGTTTATAGCCACAAGTGTATCAAGCGGCTTTATGCCTGCTTTTTTTGCATAAGAGTTTTCTTCAACACTTTTAATCCTTACCATTTCTATTTCACCTTTCTTGTGAGATGCCGTGCCAAAAATCGGCTCGTTTATTTTTTGTTAGAATTCCTTTGGGGCGGATATCCCCTCTACTCTTCTGATTTTCCTTATAAGCTCGGAATTTTTAAGGTTCTCAAGTACATACGGTGCCTCTGTTTCAAGGTACTGAATCGCGTCAGCCGATCCGTCCTCGGCGGCAAGAAGCATAAGCGCGTTACCGCGGTCGCGGTTGAAATCTGTGCCAAGACCGTCAATAAAGCAACGGGCATAGAGATATTTGCCCTTACCCGAAAGCTCCTCGACATAGTCGGGAGAATGCTTTGCAGCAGTCCTGAACCAAGAAAATGCGCTAATTGTATCCTGCCTTACTGCGGTTATCCTCGCCTCCTCGTCATCCTCATAATCGGGAACGTCGCCCTCTATGTACATTCCCGAGGTGTTATACTCGGGGGTGTGATACGGAATCAAGGATATGGATACCACGTCGGGCTCAAAAAGGCTGCCGAGAGTAAACGTCACGCCAAGGTACAGCTGTGCTTCAATAACACCAAGCTCTGCAGCATCCTGCATATACTCAAAGGTCTTTTTGTAATTTCTCTTTACACCGTTGCCGTGAAGATACATCACCGCGAGGTTATACGCCGCCTCGCCTACTGTGTGCGAAGCAAAAGTATAAAAACTCTTTGCAAGGGAGGGATCGCGCTCGACACCGTATCCGTTCATAAGGCAATACGCATAGTTAAACGCCGCCTCGGCATTGCCCTCGGTAGCACCCTCGTAGAACATCTCTGCCGCTCGCTCATACTCTTTATCGATAAAAAGCACCTTGGCAGTATTCAAATCGAACATACTCTCCCTCTCCTTTGTTGTATTTTTTCGTTAACTTATCAATTAACCGATTTGGAACTTGGTTCCTTCACGGGTATCTATCAGTGTGATTCCCTTTTCAAGAAGCTCTACTCTGATTCTGTCGGCCTCCGCAAAGTTCTTTTCCTTCTTTGCCGCGCGTCTTGCCTCGATCATCTCATTTATATATGCCAAAAGCTCGGGATCAACGCCCGCGTTCTCCTCCGCCTTCTTCTTTTCTTCAGCTTCCTTGATCTTAGCCGCAGCTTCAACAAGTCCGAGACTGAGTACTTGTTCAAAGTCCTCAACAAGCGCAAGCTTAGTCTTATCGTTGGTCTTGAGTTTGAACACGTCATATACTGCAGTCATTGCCAAAGCGGTATTAAGATCGTTGTCAAGAGCATCGGTAAATCTCTTTTTGCCCATATCGAATGCATCCTGTTCTACCGCATCCTCGGGCTTAACGTTAAGCTGCGCAATTCTTGCAACGAGCTTATCATACGCTATTTTTGCGTTATCAAGATTCTCCCACGAGAACACCAGATTCTTTCTGTAATGTGACTGCATACAGAAGAAACGGTAAACAAGCGGATCATACCCCTTCTCTTCAAGAAGAGAAACGGTAAGGAACTCACCTTTGGACTTTGACATCTTACCCGAATTGGTGTTGAGGTGATGAACGTGGAACCAATAGTTGCACCACTCGTGTCCGAAGGTAGCCTCACTCTGCGCTATCTCATTTGTATGATGAGGGAAGGCGTTGTCTATACCGCCGCAATGTATATCAAGATATTCGCCGAGATGCTTTCTCGCAATACAAGAACACTCAATATGCCATCCGGGATAACCTACACCCCAGGGGGAATTCCACTTAAGCTCCTGATCGTCAAACTTGGACTTGGTGAACCAAAGCACAAAGTCAGTCTTGTTTCTCTTGTTGTTATCCTCTTCGACGCTATCGCGGACACCTACCTCGAGGTCCTCTTCCTTAAAGTCATTGAATACGTAGTATTTCTCAATCTTTGAGGTATCGAAGTATACGTTACCGCCTGCCTCGTAGGCATACCCCTTCTCGATAAGCTCCGAAACCATAGTGATGAACTCAGGAATACAGTTGGTAGCGGGCTCTATTATATCGGGGCGCTTAATGTTCAATTTATCTGCATCACGGAAGAAAGCGTTGGTATAATGCTCTGCTATCTGCATAACTGTTTTATGCTCTCTCTTTGCACCCTTGAGCATCTTATCCTCGCCCGTGTCACCGTCACTTGAGAGGTGTCCGACATCGGTAATGTTCATAACTCTCGTAACGTCGTATCCGAGATAGCGAAGATACTTCTCGAGCACGTCCTCCATAGCGTAAGTACGGAGATTTCCTATATGTGCAAAGTGGTAAACCGTAGGTCCGCAGGTGTAAATCGAAACCTTGCCGGCAACCCTCGGAATAAACTCATCTCTCTGTCTTGTAAGCGAATTGTATAAAAGCATAACACACTCCATCTGCCGGGCGAAAAAATCGCAATAATACGGCATTATAATTTATCTTGAAATATTTTAGCAGAACGACTCGATTTTGTCAAGGTTTTTCACCCAATTTCTTTATATAATTGCGCTCGCATATCGGGGGCGGGCAAAAATAACAAAAAATATTTCAAAATATTTTAGTTTTGCTCTTGTAATCTTGAAAAAAATTTGGTAGAATATATTTTGAGGAAAAATTACTTGTTTTTCTAACAAAAATTGTCACTTCACGCACTAAAAACGATATTAATCAAAACGAGGTTTAGATAAATGACAGAAAAAAAGAAAGTTTTAGCACAGTATTCCTCCCTCACGGGAATACACAGAGCGGTTCCCATCATACTGTTAGCGATAGCCGTCTTCACGCTATTCTGCTTCATTACGCAGGATATTGGCGCACTTGGCCACGCGATATCGACAGTCTTCCTTGGACTATTCTCGTACGGAGCATACGCGATACCGCTTTTACTCGCTCTGCACGCAATATTCTACCCTGCCGATATTACCGAAAACAGAGTGTTATCAAGAGTGATTTTCTCGTTAATAACCATAACGTTCATATCCGCGCTTTCTCACTCAATAACCTATTGGGGCGAAGAGCTTACCTTTAATGTAATCAACTTCTTCAAAGACGGACAGAATTCCGTCGGTGGCGGATTTGTCGGTGGTATTATAGGCTTCTGTCTTGTCAAGACGATAGGAAGGCCCGGTCTCATTATCGTAACCGTAGCTATTTTTGCAATATACATTTCGTACTTTTTCGCAAGAGGACAAAGAAGCATCTCAAAGGTGCTCTACGCGGTACTTAAGTTTATCGTCATATTCCTTGCTTTCATCGAAGATAAGATAAAGGAAGTATTTGGCTCGGTCAAAAATGCAAAGGACGAGAGGATCAAGCGTGATGCGGAGCAAAAGAAACTTGAATTGACCGACGATGAGTTCTTCGCGGTGGACAACGGCATGCAGAAGCTCAGCGTTTCACAGCTCGATATCAAAGAGACTCGTAATTCTGCCGAGATGGAAGCTAACCCCACACTTCACGATAAGATCTTCTACAAGAGTGCTGTAAGTAAGGAAGAAGCCGAGGAAATGGCTCGCAGAGAAAGAGCCGAGCAGATGTTCTACACTCCGCCCGAAACCAACGAAAATGATGAATCTTTCGTTGCTCCGAGAAGAAGAATAGTGAACGTAAGCTATGATGATCCCGACAGCAAGATCGGCAAGGTGCCCGTCAAGGAAGAACCTGAAGAGGCACCGGTATTAAATACAACTGTTACAACTCCCGTAGCGGATGATAACGCTGATTCTATATTTACACAGAACTTCGACCCGTTCGGTCTGGTTATGTCCGAGGAGCTTGCCTCTAAGCGTTCATCAAGGAGTCTGCTCGATGACGCACCTCGCAAAAAGAATGCAATCGTGACTGAGGACGTAACAGAGCTAACCGAGGCGGATATCGAAAGAGAAAAGCAAAGAGAGGAATTTGAAAGACGAAAGGCTGCGCTTTTGAACGCACGCAGAGCTATTCCCGTTGATAATGACGGTGAGTTCAATGGCACTCCTAAGACCGTTGACTTCAAGGAGCGCACCGACGAAAAGCACCTGTTCGGCTTCATGCAGACCCCCTGGTTCCCCACTCTGCGGGAAGTTTCCGACAAG
>JAZRAE010000037.1:0-49528 GCA_045634385.1 Eubacteriales bacterium
TTTTAATTTTCGATAAAATTTCTAAATAATTTTAGCGAAAAAATAAATTTTTCTGTAGAAATTTTTAATGATTTTATGTAAAACTTTGTTAAATGTTAACAAAAATCAAGTAAAATACGAATGTATAAAATTAAAGGGTAAAAACCACTATTTTCGTATATATGAAAATATAGTTCTCAATATTGATAAATAGCATATAAACTCAAAGAATGAAATGCTTAATACAGCTGTAGATGCGCTAACAAAACGAAGTGCGTATTTATAGGTGTAGAGTTTCTTCTTTGAGTTTTTTTATTTTTAAGAGAATAAATGAATAGATATGTATTATCTGATGATGTACTCAACAGATAGATAAGTGTATAGGTAGTATGTGGGCTGTGTAGCATACACAGTACACGGCACACATACGGATATAAGAGTGTAATTACAATATAAAACTCAAATATGAAATATTACAGTTGAGTATTATATATAACTGTTTATATATAGATACTTATACATTCTTATCCGTAAAGTACGTGCGTGTTGTATGCACACCCGCACTTTACTGTTTTGATATATTTATTATCTTTTGAGTTAAAAATTATCGGAGAATATATTTAAGTGAAAACACAAGTGTTTCAAAAAAAATTGCTTTTTATATATATCTTTATAAAGGATATTCTCAAAACAAGCATATTTAAGCCATTTTTTTTAAAAAAAATTGCTTTTAGTGTCTCAAAAGCTGATAAGCGTAGCGGGCTGACGAGATTTCTAAATCAACACAAGACCGCAGTAATTTAGGCATCTTGTGAATTTTAGATTTTACTACTTTTGACTTGCTCAAAAGCAATATTTTTTCTCTTTTGATGAAACACTGTAAAACAGCTAATTACAAGACAAAATAGGAGGAATTTATATGGAATTTGATTGTAATGTTAACATCGTTGATGAAATTATGGGAGCCGGAAAGTCGAGTGCAGCTATAAACTTTATCAACCACTCTGCGGAGGATTCAAAGTTTTTAGTTATTACACCTTATCTCAAAGAGATAGACAGGTACAGAGAGAAATGTCCGTCTCGTAACTTCTACACACCTGAATATCGTTGCGGGAAAGGTAGTAAGTTAAACAGCATTAAGACTTTGATTAGTCGCGGAAGGAATATTGTTTCAACTCACGCGCTGTTCCGCAAGTTTGACGATGAATTGATCGACTTATGCAGATTACAGAATTATACGTTGATAATGGACGAGGTTGCGGATGTGATTGAAAAGTACGAAATAACTCCGCACGACTTTAATACATTAAAGGATAAGTATATCGACATTGATGAAAGTAAAGGTCTAATCTCTTGGCGTGAGAACGCTGTTGATTATTCGGGGTTGTTTGCGGAAATAAAAAGGTTATGCAGTTTAGGCAGTCTGTCGTATTACGGAGGAGATATTATGATGTGGCTATTCCCCGTTGGGGTGTTTAACGCTTTCCGGAATATTTATATCTTGACTTATATGTTCAACGCACAGCTCCAGAGGTATTACTATGATTATCACAAAGTACCGTATAAATTTTTATCTATATCGGGTAACAGCGTTGATGATTATAGTTTTACGGAGAAAAAAATAGTAAGGAAGTCAAAATATGATTATAAGAAGTTGATACATATTGTTGATAACGAGAAAATGAACCTTATCGGTGATAGAGTAAACGATTTATCCAAAAGTTGGTTTGCGCGCAATGCTGCGGAAGAATCTCTTAAACCGTTGAGCAATCATATGGTAAATTTCTTCCAGAATAAAAATGGAGCCAAATCTTCTGATTGCTTATGGACTACTTTTGCCGATTATAGACATTTTCTCAAAGGTAAAGGATATAGCAAGGGATTTTTAGCGTTAAATGCGCGCGCGGAAAACTTATACCAAGACCGACACTATGTTGCGTATGTCGCTAACAGGTATCTCAATCCGATTATTAAGAGTTTCTTTTTATCTAATAATATTGGTGTTGATGAGGACGGCTACGCGTTGTCGGAAATGTTACAGTTTATTTGGCGTTCCGCGATACGTAACGGTGAAGAAATTTGGATCTATATACCGTCCAAGCGTATGCGCTATTTATTATGTGCGTGGTTGGGAATACCGATGATTGATTAAGGAGGGTTAAAACTATGTTTACAAGAAATGACACATTCTGCGATTATGCGGAAAATGATTTAGTTCTGATGCACAAAGACGATGTTTCCTATTTGCGCTTGCGCTGTCGGGAATTGCAGCGCAGGAATTTAGAACTTAATCAGGAAAACGACAAGCTATATAAGTATATCTTTTGGTTGACGATAGTATTAAGCAGTATTATTGTCGCGCTGGTGTATAATCTCCACTACGCTGTGTCGCTGTTCTGATGAAGGAGGTATGAGCTTATGTCGGATAATTTAATTTCGGAAGTACGCGAGTTAAAAAGCATAGTTGAAGTTTTGCGCAAATCTTTAATTATAACGCAGATTTCTTTAATAGTATTACATTTGATTGTAATATTTAACGAGATTTCTTCTGTAATATTTAAACGCTAACGAGACAATAAGCTGGAAATAATTGTAGCAATTATTCCAATGATTGTAAGCACTATTATTGAGATTGAGATTTTATTCGCAAAATTAGTGTTGTAATCTTTTTCTTTTTTAAGATTGTATTCTTGTATTCCTTTTTCTGTTGGGACAAAAGAAGCATCAAGGTCTATGTTGTCAGAATTTATGTTTGAAGAAAAAATATCAACATCATTATAAATATATCCATTGTGAATCAAAATTATAATTTCTGCATATACTTCATCTTTTGATATTTTTAATTTTTTAGAAATGTTATTTATAGTTGCTGGGTTTTGAATTAAGATACCGAGTATTTTGTGTTGCATATTTGTTATATTGTTATCCATTAGCTTTCTCCTTTAATAGTAGTATCTTAATTATAATTGATGCTATGGAAAAAATCAAGAGAATAAATAAGTAAAGAGCGTTATATGTTGAGTATTAGAGAAATCAAAATGAAATGAGGTGAGCCTATACGTAAATGATAAAACCTAACTACGGGTCAGACCCGACTAAATATGTAAGTATAACCGCGCGCGACTTTGAGTATAACTCCCTGTGCGATATCGCGGAACGAATAAAGCTGGATGAGTACCGCAATAAAGTTTTGCGCAAACTTGCGGCTTATCCTATAAAAACAAAATGAAAGGTTGGATAGAATGATAAAACTACCCTACGACCGCATAGCGGAAGCGGTATTAAAGATTAAACTGAATAACGGCTATGATATTATCACTACGCGCAAGCGCGCAAAGGATAATGAGCATTACATTATTACGCTGCACGTAAAAAGCAAGGATATTGACTTGCTTGATGTAGGCAAAGCGGTAAAGATTTTTGTACCGCAGGAAAATCGCACCGAAAAGGATATTAACACCGCGACCGTAAGCGCGGTAGCCAAACTTTTCGAGGCAGGCGAGTTAGATTATTACTTTGAGCGTTATGAATACTATATGCGCACAATGGTATACGGTGAAAGAGTATTAAGCGGGGAGAGTGATTGAGTGTTAGACTTGCAATATAATCTCTACTCTGTTGATACGGGAAACTTCTACAGCGGTAAGGAACGGTATCTGCACAATATGAATTGTAAGTATCGCCAAGAGCGAAACTATATGAAGAATAAGTTAGATAAAGTTGAGGCTGATGCGTTAGCCGGGGGTAAGTTTACATCCGCGCACTTGCGCGACATAAAAAACGGTAAACTTGATAATATTCCCGATGATTTAAAAACCGATTCCGCTTTCGCGGAAATAGTCAAACTGCATGAACTGATAAAACATAAGCGCGAAAAAGCTAAACAATCAAAAGAAGCATTGCTCTCTAAACTCAAAAACACGGTGGAATGGAATATCGCTTGCGCGGGTAAAGACCATATCCGCGCTTTAGCGGAAAACACTGTAAGGGATGTAAATGTTGTTTCCGCTTTTGATAGTTTTTTATCTCGCACGTTAAAAATCAAACCCGACAGCTTGACGGAATATCTTATCATTGTACAGATTTATTACTTTGATGTTTTCAAGGATATTTTGTTTCACGGTTTCATGTATAAAGGACATAAATACCGTTACTATTCGTCCAGCGCAGGGCAGATACGCAAGAAAAAAGCGGTATTTATCCGCGAGGATATTTGGAAGAAGTACGAAAAGACCTTTATGTGCGGTTTAACTATTGATAAGATCAATCGTTTAGGTGGAATAAACGTAAACAAGTTTTTAAGCTATCTCTCTTTAAGCTCGTCTGCAACCGACTTATGGAAGAAGTTTAATATCGACAAATGTATTATAGTTGAGGACTTTGAAACTAATGTCGAGGGCGTTTATGACTTTATTGACGAGACCGATTATTCTGTAGCGCGCAAGCGCGGAGATGTGCCTATACCTCACACCGATGGCGCGGGAATGATTTTGCCTAACGCTTTCGGAGAGAAACAGCGCAATACTATGTTTCGCGCTCCGTTTATTAAAGGGCTTCTTTCTGTCTTTGATTTTCGGAAGTTTATCCTTGAAAATGAAAACAACCCCGACAATCCCGCTTCGCGCAAGATAAAAGACATCTACGGCAAAGAGTGGGACGTGTTTGAGGATGATATTCAAGTGATATTGACCAAAAGCCAGACAAAATTGTGGAAGTATTTTTCGGACTGGCAGTGCTACAAGGATAATTTCAAGAAATATAACTGCACTGCGGGCAGATGCAATATAGAGGAAGAACGTGTTAAAAACGCAAAAATCAACTATCAGATGTTGCAGACTTTGGTTGACATAAAACCGAAAGAGATAACCGCGCTCACTCAACCGTCTGCTGATCGTATCGCAAATGTATGTCAATCCATAGACACTATGAAAGATATATTAGGCGCGACAAAGGACAATCCCAATAAGACACCGTTGCAGAAGTGCATTGAAATATACCCTGCGCTGTTGCGCGACCCGTATGTAAAAGATGTGTTGCGCGATGTAAAAAACTCTCTGCTTAAAAAATATCGCAGCGGGAAACTGGAAATCAAAGGTAAATACGCTTTCGCGCTGCCCGATTTTTATGCGGCTTGTGAGTTTTGGTTTTGCGGAATCGAGAAACCTAAAGGCTTATTAGAGGACGGGGAAGTATTCTGCTATTTACAAAAATCAGCAGCGGAAGTTGATTGCTTGCGCAGTCCTCACTTGTATTGTGAACACGCGGTAAGAAAAAATGTAGCGCACAACAGTTACGGGGAAAGAGCGGAAAAGTTGCGCGAATGGTATCAGACAAACGGTGTGTATACCAGCACTCACGATTTGATAAGCAAGATTTTACAGTAAACATACTTGCTGTACTTTATGGAAACATAAAGATATAAAACTTCGTGAACCTATAAATATAGGGTGTCTGATTTACGTTAGGAATCGTAGGAAATGACGATTAAAAATCAGGCTAACAGGGGAAGTCTTTAATGATTATCCTGTGCTAATAATAAATTAGTTATTCATTTTATTACATAATAAAGGAGGTTTTAAATGGAAGAATCAGAGTATAAAGAAATTAACTATAGGGGGACTTTAGTCCAAGTTAGTAAACAAGGGCAAGTGAGATGGAATGGTACCCAGAGAAATATATATTTGAACCAAGATGGTTATTCTGTCTGTGCTATTTGCATACCCGGAGGAGGCTGGAGAGGAGTTTCTGTCGCAAGGTTAGTTGCGTTGGCATATATCCCGAATCCTGATAATTTGCCCGAAGTAAACCATAAAGATTATAATAGGGCAAATGCTTGTGTAGATAATTTAGAATGGATAACTCATGCTGATAATGTACGTTATAGCAACTGTAATAGACCTGATTACAGAGGAGAGAAAAATCCTAATTATGGAAATCGAAAACTATCTCAAATATATGCTGCTGACCCACAATATGCTAAAGAAAAACAAGGCAGACCCGGAATCCGAAACGGCAGATGTGTCAAAATTCAATTGTTTAAAGATGGCGAGTTAATAAAAACATTCGATTATATAGGGTTGTGTTGCGAATATTTAAGAAATGTTGTTAAAGTGACTAATGCCTCGGTTGATTCTATTAGAGAGAGGATTAGCCAAAGTATCAAAAATAATAAAGCATATAAAGGATATACGTTTAAAAAAATAACTTAATTTACATGAATAACTATACGAATAACTAATTTATTAAAGTCAAACGACTATTGAAAGGATATTTTATAGTCTCATAGAGATTGTAAAAGAATAACCGAGTAAAGTACATCTTCTGTGAAATTCGGAGGGTGGAAGTGCGAAGCTCCTAAGTCTGCGAAGATATGGAGAAGATATAGTCTACCTCTTATAGAGGTGTGGATGTGGACGGAGATCAGTTACTTATTGTCACTGACCCCACGCTTATCAATGTAGCAAAAAGAACTGTCGCAAAATATGATATAGTTCCGCTTTACTATAATATGCGCAAAGCGTTACCTGTTGAGCTTAACAATGAAAACATATACGCTGGGCTTGTCGCTGCGTTTACAGGCGGGAATATTGGTATAATCAGCAATGAAATTTCAAAGATTTGGAATAGCGATGTTTTTATCAGCGGAAGCGCGGAAGAGAAAGCAGATGCTGTTGAGTGCATAAAAATGCTGTGTTGTCTAAATAACTTCACGATCGATTAAATTTAGTCGCTTCATACAGTGATGTATGTTGAAACAGTTGGTGAACCTATAAATATAGGGTGTCTGATTTACGTTAGGAATCGTAGGAAATGACGATTAGAAATCAGGCTAACAGGGGAAATCTAAATATTTAACTTATTAAATTCTGAAAAAGGAGAGATGCGATGATTGAATTTATAGAAAAAGAAAACTATAAAGATTTAAAAGGTATATATGGAATACGCAATAAGATCAACCAAAAAATATATGTTGGTCAAACAAAGCAAACATTTTATAAAAGATATTGTTTGCATGATTGGCAATTACGAAACAATAAACACGAAAACCCTTATTTACAAAAGGCATATAATAAATATTCCGAAAGCAACTTTGAATTTATTGTTATCGAATCTATTATTGATTGCTCCGATGAACAATTAGACCAAATGGAAATCCAATATATTAATTTTTATAAAGAAAAAAATTTGGCTTACAATATTTTAATGGGTGGGAATACAAGCCGGAGAGGAATCCCTATGTCAGAAGAAGCCAAGAGAAAAGTCGGAGAGAAAAATCGTATTCATAATTTAGGGAAAAAAGCTTCAGAAGAAACAAAAAGAAAGATGTCAAAAGCATCTAAAGGGAAACATAGAGATAAAAAAACGCAGGTTATTACTGTAGATATAGCAAGACAAGCAAAACAGCTTTTACTGTCGGGTATGTCTCCTAAAGAAGTTTCTAATAAATTAAATGTTCCGTATAGAGTGATAAATAATATATATTCAAATAATGCTTGGTCGACTATTTTCGTAGAAGGTTGGGAAGATTTTTACAAAAACAGAATCGTAAAACATAGATTAAAACATTCGGATCACGATGAAATGTATCGCTTGTATTGTATAGAAAATATGAGCGTTAAAGAAATTGCCAAAAAATATAATAGAAGTACGGCATTGGTAAATGCTGTACTTAAAAAACATCAAAAAATAAGTTAAATAAAAAAAGTTAAATACATGATAACCCTGTGCCAAGCCTTTTTACAAAGGAAGGTCAAACGACTATCCCAAAGGCGTTGAAATACGCAATAGGAGTAGGGCTATGTGAAAGTCATAGCGGGTGAGAATCCCTTAAATCGAAGTGCCAACTATGGGAAGCCCTCATTTTTTGTGAGCTTATGAATTGACATAAGATAAAGATATAGTCTATTCCCCTAATAAATATCGGGAAACCGAGGGTAGATAAGTATGCTAAAACCTTATATAAAGCTATTCCTCCGAAAAATATTTCGGAACGTATAAAGAAATATACTAAAAGCAAATTGCCCGCATTTTTTGAGTTTGCGAAAGACAAGACTGAAAAGCAAGTATGCGCGCGCAACGATAGTTTTGTCAATCAAATCTATAAAAAAGTGCGGAATAAAAATATAGATATGAGCAAAGTCGGTATACCCGACTTAAACTACAACTTGCTTATGAACCAGCCGTATCGCGTATGTACGCTGGAGATTGCCGGAATATACGACAGATTGTGTAAAGAATACCGCTATATGCTGAATATGAAAGACGAGTATGCGGATAATATGAGTTATGTCGCGCGTTTAATTCGTCAAGAGTTTTCGGAAACGGGATATAGCAATGAAAGTATAACCGATATGCTTATACACTACTTGTACGGAAGCAACAAGCGCAGTAAGCAAATACTGTGGTTCTGTTACGGACAATATATCTTGAATAACCTGTCATATAATTTAGCAAGTTTGCGACAAATTTAACAATGTAAAATGTTGAGAAAGTTCCCAAATAACGGGGCTATACAAAACATAGGGCTTGATTTTTCGGGTGTTGACTTGTAAACATAAGGGAAATTGGGCTTTTGCAAAGGATGTGATAAATTGCGTTATACTCAAAATGAGATTATAACAAGAATATCAGAAAAAACTCATTATACACCTAACACTATCAAAGATGTTTTAGTAGGTTGCCAAGAGGTTTTGATTGAGCTGTTGAAGTTCAAACCGAAAGAAGATATGTTGATAGAGTTATGGGACGGCTTTAGGATAAAAAGATACTATGAAGCGGAAAGCAAATTTGTCGGTGCGTTGCAAAATCTGGAATGTACTGAAAAAATCAAAATAAAGCCCGTAGTTACCCAATATTTCAAACAAAAAATCAACAAAGAACTTTTCTGAAAACAAAATCAGAGAAAAAATATTCTGCAAAGGAGTTGAGAGATTGTTCTCAATAACAAGAGACGAAGCGTTTTATTTGCGCAAGAACGGGTTTAAGGACTATGTAAAGGTTACGCACAGCCGTTACAAGAAATACTTTGCGACAGAGAGTTATCCTTTGATTAATGCGTTAAAGCGTTATCGCGAAAGTGTTGTGTCCGTAAGAAAATTCAGTTAAGGCGGTGTTTTATATGGATAAGATACCGTTTTACGATACTTGTGCTTTACTCAATTTAGGCGAAACAGCTTTTAAGGGCGAGTTTGTTATCGCTCAAAAGACTTTAGAGGAATTGGAGAGCATCAAGACCTCAAAGAACAAAGATGTTGATGTGAAGCGCAAAGCGGGCATTGTTACCCGATTACTTGACGAGAACTACGGAAGCTATACCGTAATGTATTACGGAGAAGCGGGCGCGGAAGCGACAGCTAAATTTATAGATATGTACACTCCAGACACCGAGATTGTAACGTGCGCGACAGTATATGCAGACAAGACAAAGGAAGATATTGTCTTTGTCAGTGACGATATAAGCTGCAAAAACTTGGCGCGTAATATCTTTGGTTTGGAAACGACAAGCAGTTATGAATTTAGCAATACTTTATCTGATGAATACAAGGGGTACGTTGAGGTTACTTTTGACGAGGACGAGGCTATTACGTTCTATGACAAATTGAACGAAAATACGTTAGGTCTGGAAGTCAATCAATATCTCCTGCTCAAAAACACAGAAGGAACTATCATTGATGTGCTTAAATGGACAGGCGAGGAATATCAACAGATAAAAGATATAGTTTTTAACGCTTCGGGTGCAAACGATTATTTTCACAAAATAAAGCCTTTGGATAAGATTCAAGCGTGTGCTATGGATTCTATAGCCAATAACGACATTACTGTATTATGCGGTAAGGCGGGAACGGGCAAGACTACTCTGCCGCTTGCATACGCCATGCAGATGTTGGAAAAGCGCAAATATAAGAAGTTATACATAGTATATTCTTATGAACCGTTAAAAGGCGCAAAAACGCTTGGCTACGAAAAAGGCGATCACATAACGAAACTGTTATACTCCGCATCAATCGGAAATATCCTTGCAAGTAAGTTTGGGGATATCATGGGTGTTGAGTATATGATTGCGGACGGGAAACTTGATATTATCCCTACGGCTAATATACGCGGGGTTGAGTTTCAGGATTCTGTTGTGCTGGTTACAGAGGCTCAAAATCTCGACACATACACGTTAAAGACGATTGTACAGAGATGTAAAGCCGGATGCAAACAAATATATGAGGGTGATATTGTTGAGCAGAAAGACACTAATATCCCCGACACAGGTATGAAACGACTGATAGAGGTATTTAAAGGGCATCCCTCTTTTGGTTGTATCAAACTGAAAAATAACTACCGCAATCCCCTTTCGGAACTTGCGGATAAAATGTAGTTGAAAGCGAGGTAATAGTTGTAAATGGATTTTGATGTGAGTATTGACGATATTCTTGCAGCGGTTACGCCTTCCACATTGCCCGACCCTGTAGAGTATCAGTATTGGCGCAAACTCAAACAGCGCAAGATAATCATTAATGATGTAATCGGGGATAATCTGTTGGAGATGGCTACCCTCCCATTAATGGAAATGAACGAGGACGGCACAGGTAAACCGATAGAAATAATCATTAATTCGCGCGGTGGAGAGATTTATTCGGGGTTTGCTTTTGTCGATCAGATTGAGCGCGCAAAAGTACCGATAACAATACATATAATGTCGCTTGCGGCAAGTATGGCGTTTTTAATTGCAATGGCAGGCAAGAATAACGCCAATGTCAAGACTATCTGCCATCCGTTCAGTGTTGGCTTGCTCCATTCGGGCAGTCAGTATATGGAGGGAACCGCTCACGCGGTCAAAGATACTTTCGATTTTTCACAAAAGTATGAGGAAAAAATCAAGAAGTACATCTTATCGCACAGTCTGATAACGGAAGATGTGTACGAAAAAATTGAGCGCAAAGAGTATTGGATGGATGCAGAGGAAATGTTAAGACTGGGAATTGTAGACGAAATAATTTAGTTGAGAGGTAAAAAGGAATGGCAAAAAATTTTAGTTATAAGGAAAACACAATAACATCACTCAACATTAAAGGTACGTTATCGTCCGACTGCGACAAGATAACGGTTGAGGGTAAGGATAACGACTTTACTGTAAATCTCAAAGAATATCTCAAAGAGTTTGCGGATGAATACGTTGAGATATCGGTGAGAACCAAAATGGAAAAAGATTTGTCGGAATAAGGCGGTGTATTGCCATAGAGAAAAATCACGAATTTTTAAGACAGCAATACGATATTCTGATGCAAAAAATCACCGACCCTACTATTGAATGGCAAGATGTAGCAGACTTTAGAGGCGAGGCTTTAGGCATCAGAGAAGCCAACGATACTGTGCGCAAAGGCGCAAAGCTGTTCTACGAGTACGCAAATGCGGGCTGGATAAAAGACCCGTCACAGTGCGCAGGTTTAAACAGTGCGGAAAACCTTATTATGCGCAAGGATAGGCAGAAGCTATCCGATGCAAGAGTTGAATATAACCGACTAATAAGACAAGAAGCGCGCAAAGAGTCTTTTTTGGATTTAATCAAAGACACTCTTTGTCAGAATTTAGAGCCTATTGCTTTAGATGCTGAAAGAAGTGAGTATACACTGTCGGTCAAGGGGTCAGATTTGCTCATATCTTGTACGGACTTACATACAGGCATAGTCATAGATAGCTTTAACAATCGTTTTGATGAGAATGTTTTGACAGAACGAATATCAAACTATGTCAATAAGATAATCGAGATACAGAAAAGGCATCAAGCCGAAAATGCCTATGTGGTTATAGGCGAGTTAGTTTCGGGCATTATACACGATAATTTGCGACTGCAAAATAATATGGACTTAATGGAGCAGTTTAAATACGCTTGTGAATTAATATCGTCAATGTTGACGGTGTTATCCAAGCACTTTGTTAATGTGTACGTATACACGACACCCGGCAATCATTCAAGGATTGTTCCCGCAAAAGAGAAAAGCCTTGCGAAAGAAAACATAGACTTGCTTGCGCCTTTCTATTTGAGCGCAAGACTGCAAAACTATAGCAATATCATCATCAAAGACAACGAGATCGACCCGATGATAGCTGTTTTCGATATTCGCGGGAATAAGGTAGTCAGTGCACACGGAGACAAAGACAGTCCCGAAAATGTGGTGCAGAATATGACTTTACTGTTGAGAACAAATATCAACATAGTGTTATTAGGTCATAGGCACACAAACGGTTTAAAGACCATAAATGACACTAAAGTTATCAGCGCGGGTTGTTGCAGCGGAGCGGATAGTTACGCTAACGATTTGCGAAAACGCAACAGACCTGAACAGGTGGTAGCTGTCATCAATGAAAACGGAGTAGAATGTTTGTACGATGTACAGATTGATTAATTAAAGCCCCATTTCCGGGGCTTTTTTGTAATGTTGAAATTAATTGTAAAGCGAGGGAATAATATGAATAGAGCGGAATTAATCAACGCTATAGCAGAATATACGGGCGAGACCAAAGGCAGGACAAAGACCGTTATTCTTGGTATGATAGATGTTATCCGAGAGACCCTTGCGAGTGGGGAAGAAATCAGCATATCCGACTTCATGAAGTTTGAGATAAACGAGGTAAAGGAAAAGACCTATACAAATAGGTGGGCTGATGCTACCCATAAATTTGTAAAACCAGCGCACAAGAAAATACATCCTGTGCTATTCAGTGGAATTAAGTATTGTATTGAGCAAGGGGAGGATAACGATGAAAAAAGTAAAAATACATAATATTGCAGAATTAGCTTATATTCTGCGACAGGAAGTTAAGGAAGATAATTGCTTTGTAGCGGCTATCGGCTGTTATGACGATATGCGCAAATTAGCACAAGAATTATGTAGATATGATGATGTGGATTTTGTATCGGCAGATTTCAGTCAGCCCGAAATGAACGATTATGACTGGGAATACTCCGTCAGCTTATCGGATGATTTGGGCTTATGGGTCGAGAAAACTTACAACCCTGAAAAGGAAATATATTTGTCGGGAGACGAGGAAAAAATCTTTATTATGCCCGATTGCAACAGAGCGATTCTTGAAAAGCACAAAGAGGCTTTGGTGCGTGAAGTTGAGTTTGCAGACGGCAAAGATACTGAATGTATAAACTGCGCACAGCATTTCGCGGGTGATTATGAGCCAATGGTTACGCTTGAAGCAGAAGATTTAAGCGGAAAACTTGCAGATTTGTTCTTGCAGCAGAATGAGATTTTGCGCGAGGCAATGCAGAGTGAGAAACTGAACATAATTTAACTTTTCATATGTTTTCTCCAAGATTGTGGGGCGGCAATGGTGAGTGATGTCGTTGTCGTTTCGCAATCGGAGGGAATATATAAGTATAGATATAGGGGCATAGCCAAGTTGGTCAAGGCACATGGTTTTGATCCATGTATTCGCAAGTTCAAATCTTGCTGCCCTTGTTAAGTTAGAGAGTCCCTGCTATAGTGGGAGCCTAAAAAATAGTTGAGACGAAAGGAGGGTAATTATGCCTAAAAAGAAAATAAGCAACAGAAGCGATAATCTAAATCTCGGCACTCCTGAATTGTTGAAGAAATGCAATCCCGAATCTTTAATGTTTTTGGAGAAATACAAGATAGATATGTCGGTGCGCGAATTATCAGATAAAACACAGTATAATTACCTCTCCGATTTAAGTCAATGGTTGAGGTATGTCTACCTTTATCAAGGGAATAAATCTGTCAAGGATTTAGACGAGGACGAGATTGTACAGTTCTTATATTTTGCAAAAAAAGGCGGGAACGGTACGCGCAGAAATAAACGCAGGACATCTTCTATGTCGGCATTTTATCTGTTTTTACGCAGAAAAAAGCTGGTAAAAGCTAACCCTATGGAATTTATGGAGAGAGCAAAAAAAGATGTAGATGTCTATAAGCAAACATTTTTAACTGCTGAACAGGTTGAGTTAATGAAAAAGAAACTCTATGAAAACGGAAATCTTGACTTGACTACATATGCGCTTTTCTCATTGTCCACAATGGCGAGAGTGACTGCCGTATCAAATGTACGTTGGGAACAAATCAACTTTGAAGAACGATTATGCGAAAACATATTAGAAAAAGAAGGTCGGTTTGTTACTTTGTACTTTAGTCAAGAGGTCAAAGAACTATTATTAAAGTTAAAGAAACAGCGAGAAGATAACGGCATAAACGATTACGGCTGGGTATTTTACACAGGATGCAACGGCACAAAAGAGGGAATTTCACAGGTGACATTAAATGATTGGGCGCATAAAGTAGGCGCAATGATTGATATACCCGAATTTCACCCTCACGATTTCCGACACAGCGGAGCTAATCTGTTAAAGGATAATGGTTGTCCGTTGGAGACAGTATCTTCTTTGCTCAACCATTTAAGCACAGATGTGACGAAAAAGTTTTATTTGCGCGAAAACAGCCGTCAAATCCGAAATCTAAAAGATCAGTTTGAAGTATAGGAGGTATAAAATGAGATACCAAATTCAAATCAGATATTCAAATAACGCTAATCTTCCGTTATGGCAAGATTATGGCACTACTACCACAGACGGAGACGGTAACACAACTTTTACACCGTTTTCGACAACGAGTATTGCAGAATTGCAAGAAAAATTAGAGGAAATAGATGCAGCTTTCGGTTATGAGAACATAAGAGCGATAGCTGTGCCTGTTTATACCGTTGATATAACGGTTACGCCTTAATCAAAGATTAATTTTATTCCCGCTTGTTTTTTTTGCCGCTTATTTTGGCTTTCACTTGCGGGAATTTTTTGTTGCGCAGATACGTGAGATTTGCGCCTTCCTTATGACGCTAATGCTGGACTATGCTTGTGTTAGTTGAGGGCTACAAGGTTAGGTATTACCCATATACATAGACGGCAATAGCCGAGAAAAAATACTAAAACACGATTAAGTAAATCACGATTTACCCCGAATTTCGGGCAGAAGGGAGCGAATAATATGACAGTTATTGTACAAGCGGGCGTTGAAGCAAACGGCAGACTGAAAATTTCGGGGAACTCAACCGAAACAAAGCCAATCGGCTCATATAATGGTCATGTAGTTGCGGATATGTCTACATTTTTTGAAAAAGATACGCAGGACTACTATTTTTACGATGCGGACAGGACAGTTTGGGTTAAGTTTGGAGGTTGATTAAATGGGATATGCAAATTCGACATTTTTAGATGTGGATGCGGTCTACGCAATCATAAAAAAGGATATAAAAGACATCAACAATGAAATCGAGGACTTGTCCAAACTGACCAAATGGCTTGGCGTAACAACAACACCAATAACCGAGAATAGTACGGTTAACCCCATTGTGATAAGCGGTGTCGAGGTTACGGCTGTGAGTGGCGATATTGCAAAATATGGTGATGATGAGTTTAAGTTTACAGATGTCGGTACGTGGCAGTATTACTACGACAAGACTGATGTTTACACAAAAGACGAAACAGATGCTTTGTTGGCTGACAAGATACCCAATGCGGGCAATACTACATCTGATGATATGACTATCAAAAGAGATACGTTTAAATTAGCAAATAACGCGACCGATGAATCTTATGTCGCTACTGATGAGAACGGCAATACATTTGTTGTAGGTCAAAATAGAGTTTGGCTTGACGGCAAAGGTGCGAATGTTGACTTGCGTGAACATATCTTGCTTCGCCCCGCTGCTAACAAAAAGGCGTATTACGGAAACGATAATAACGGCTTAACCGATGATATGGAAATAGCAGTTAAGGGCTATGTAGATGCCGCAGACAATGAAATGGAAGCATTGTTAAAAGACAACGCTCCGAAAAACCTTTTGCCGATAACGCTTGACGGCTTAAAAGCCCTCAACAAAGAAGAATATAATTATGAGTGGACGGATAATGTTTGTTATGATAGCACTGGCGAGATAACATATACAGTCAACACAGACGAAGCAGGCAGAGTTGAGAGCATAAGTGTAAGCGGAACAGCCGACACAATAAGTCAGTTCTTTTTGACAGCTGTGCCTACACTTGCGGATGAGACATACGAAGCAGGAAGTTATATAGCTTCTACGGCTGTTTCGAGTATGCCAGAAGGCGTTTATTTACGGCTTCTTATCTCCGGCACATATATCAATGTTGCAGACGAGGAGACAGTAACACTTGATAACGCTTCGGGTATAGGCTTTTCGATTAGAGTTATGCAAGATGTTGTGCTTGACGGACTTGTAATCAAGCCGATGTTCAGGAGAGCGGCTGTTGCGGACGGCACATTTGAAGTGGGCTACCGTACACAGAAAGAGCTTGATGCTGACCTGTCCGAAGTTGAGGATAGGCTTGACAACTTGTCAACTGACTATAACGACTTGACCAACAAGCCAAGCATCAACAATGTTACTCTTACAGGTAATAAAACACTGTCTGATTTAGGCATAAGCGAGCATGATAACTATACAAGGACGCTGCTTTGGCAGAATACATCAGGGATGACCGTTGTATCACCAATAACACTTGCTGATGGTTATATTAATTATGATTTAATCGTTTTTGAATTAGCAATTAACGCAATAAATAATATTCAGCAGTTTACTATTGATACGGCGGCTCTTGAAATTAATAAAACTTGTTGTCTGTCATATCAAGGTAAATCTATGGGAATAGTTCCAATATCAAATAATTCATTTACCGCGACAACTTGGGATGGTGGAGATACTTACGTTATTCAAAAAATATATGGTGTTAATCTTGGCGCAAGAAAACCGTATAAGGAAACTATCTTGTGGACAAATACGTCTATGTCGAGCGGGGGAAATATACAATTTACCCTTTCAAGTGCGGCAAATCTGTTTGATACAATAATTTATGATTTAGCGCTTACTTCTGGTGGTACTATAACGAACTATATGCCTGTTTCCATTCCAGTTAGTTTAGCAACAACGATACCCATAGTCGCCGAATACGGCAATAGCCTTTGGTTTAGTGCATTCCTTAATGCACAGTACACGGGTGGTGAATTTTCCGTAGTCGGAAACTGGACTCTTCAAAAGATTGTCGGTATAAGCTACGGTGGCAGTGTTAAGGGCAGAAATGTAACATCGTTATATCACGGAACCAGTCTTGCAAACTCTATTGTGCTGAATGATGCTTATACTAATTATGATGAAATTACTATTGTGTCATCAAATACGGGTGAACAGGTAAATTCCGCTACTTATAATACTAATGATGTGAGCACAAACAACCTTATCGGGATATGGACAAACGCAGGATATATCGGGTATAGGGTTACGTCTGATACTGTTCTGACATTATCTGGTAATGTCAATATTGATCATATTGCTGATATTTACGGCATAAAATACGACAGCGATTATATCACGATAGACAGTGAGATGTCGGCAACAAGCGAAAATCCTGTGCAGAATAAAGTCATCAAGGAGTATGTGGACAGCGCAATAGCAGCTATCACAGACTACGAAAGCGAGGTGTTCCCAAATGCCTAAAGGTTTAGTAAATGAAAGCAGTTTAAACAATATCGCAGATGCTATCAACGTGCTTAACGGTACAGAGGGGACATACGCTCCGTCTGAAATGGGCGCGGAGATTATAGACGCAATACCGAGCGTTACAAAAAGCGGAGATATTGTGAGCATCACGGATGCCGCGGCTTATCCTGCGGAGAGTGTGGTTACGACTTTGGAGCCTGTGCAGGATTTACATGGATATGATAATCCTTGGCCTGCGGGGGGTGGGAAGAATTTGTTAAACGACAGTTTACTTGTACAGCAAACAACAGGTTTGTCAAATAGATTGAGATGTAATTTGTTTGCCGTACAAATGAAACAGGGTGATAGTTGCGTGCTGTCATTTGTCGGGAATGATATACAGTGCGTATTTGCTATGGCTAATACTGCTCAACCTCCATCAGACCCTGGTGAATATCCGCCGATTGTTACGGGGACCGATTCGGGATGGCAAAATAGCGGATATGTATATACTGCAAGTGTTGATGGATGGATTACATTAGGTTTTAGAAAATCTGATGACTCCACTATCGTACCCGATGATATATCAAATCCTCAGCTCGAACTCGGTTCAACCGCAACATCCTACGCTCCCTACTCCAACATCTGCCCGATAAGCGGACACACGGGGGTTGAGCTTACGAGGACGGGGAAGAATTTGTTTGATGTTTCAACGATAAGTTGGAATAGTGGCATCAGAGATGATAGCGGAGCGCATATAACTCCGTCATTGTCACACTATACTGATGAAATAATGGTTAAACCATCGACTACTTATACTATAAGCGGATTTATCGTATCCGCAAGTAATTCGAGGATATATTTTTTAGATAAAAATAAAAACTGGTTATCCCGAAGCGGGCAAATAGGAACAGACCCCTATACGTTTACTACCCTATCTGATTGCGGATATATTGAAATACAATGTTCAAATACTTATGACTTAGAAAACTGTCAACTCGAACTCGGCTCCACCGCAACAACCTACGAGGCCTACAAAGCCAACACCTTTCCCGTGACATTTCCTGCGGCGGCAGGCACAGTCTATGGCGGTGAAGTGGATTTTGTGAATGGGAAGTTGAGGGTGACGAAAGTTAGTAACATATATGATGGAAGTATGGATGAGTCATGGGCTGACTATCCGAACTCATCGGCCGGCATTTTCGCCAAATCATTAGCACCTAATCCAGGTCTCAAATTGGACGGTTATATTACCTCAAACTATTTACAGACGATCTTGCGGGGTGCCACTTGGTCCAATTATGATAATTTTATTTCGCAAAACAACAGTCGGCTTCTTATAGTAGTTATAAAACCAATCACTACAGTAAGCGAGTTACGACAATATTTATCTCAAAATCCTTTACAAGTTTGCTACGAACTCGCAACTCCAATTGAGTACGACCTCACGCCACAGCAAATAGAGTTATTTAAACAGTATAACAACCTCTTTGCAGATAACGGCACAACCGAGGTTAAGTATAAAGTTGACCTTGCTACATTTATTTCGGAATTGCAGGCATCGGCGGCAAATGTAAGCGCGTTGACGAGTACAAGAAGTCTGCCGACGCTTGAAAGCACAGAGGGTGAGGATGCAGGAGAGATTGAAGATGCGGACGAGCCTGTTGTGTTTGACGAAGAAAAAGAGAGCGAGCCGATAGAGGAAGAAAAGGATGTTGAGGAGCCAGAGGGGGATGATATGCGATGAAAGAACTGATTTGCACAGTCTGTGGTATCGTGGGCGCGTTCGTGGCAAGGCTTTTCGGCGGCTGGGATGCGGCGTTGACGAGATAGAATTTCGATTTTATTCGCATATAAGAGAGAGGGTGATATTATGAAGATAGATAAGCAGTTCTTGACCCCTAACCGATATTCAAGACCTCAAACGGCTTTGAAAAAGGTAACAAAGATTGCTGTCCATTATGTGTAGGTAACGCGGGCAGTTCCGCACAAGGCAACAGAAACTACTTTGAGAGCCTTAAAAACGGTAGAAACGGCTACGCAAGCAGTCATTATATTATCGGGCTAAAAGGTGAAATCATACAGTGTATACCCGAAAACGAATGGGCGTACTGTACTAATGAGGCTAACGCTTATAGCATCAGTATCGAGAATTGCCACCCCTACTCTGACGGCAAGTTTAATGATGCAACAAGGCAAAGCCTTATTGAATTATGTGCTGACCTCTGTAAAAGATATAACCTTGACCCTGTTAAGGATATTATACGGCACTATGATGTTTCGGGGAAGCGATGCCCGCTTTATTGGGTAACGCATCCCGAAGATTTTGCCAAGTTCAAAAATGAGGTCAAGGTGTATATGGAAGGAGATGTTGATTTGGGAGAACTTGAAAAGCTGAAAGAGCGAATAGCTGTTTTGGAACAAAGAGTGTCTAACGATGAAAACAACCAAGAAAAAGTGTTTGCGACTATTGAAGAAGTCCCAAATTGGGGCAAGTCAACCGTAAAGAAACTTATTGACAAGGGTATTTTAAACGGTACAGGCGCAAACCTTGACATAAGCTATACTCTCTTGCGTTTATTGGTTATTAATGACCGCGCAGGAGTATATGATTAAGACTTAAAGGGGCGTAGGAATACGCTCCTTTATTTAGTTGTGAGGTGATATTTTTGAGCAATATGCGGGGGGGCAAGTCAAGAGACGAAGTTATAGCAGAATCTATGCAAGCCCCTAAAAAAATAGATACATCAATCAATTTTGCGATACCGAGAGCAACAAAGCATTATGGAGATAAATACCCTGTTCATTGTAGCTGTTGCGGCAAAGGTTTCCCGACACAAAAGAATAATTTTCAGAAAACAAACAGTATTTTGTTTCAAGCAACGGAGGGCTATCTGCCGTGGTGTAAAAGCTGCACAGACAAATTTTTCAGTTTGCTTGTAGCTTTTTATAGCGGCAATGAAGAACACGCTATTGAGCATTTTTGCCATATGGTTGATTGGGTATATGACATAGAGCCATTGAAGGCGGCAAGAGAGATTTCGTCCGACAGGAGCCGAATATCTCATTATGCGGCTAAAAAGAACTTAAATGTAGGCACAAGAAAAACCTATATTGATTCAGTAAGATACGCTTACGAAAACCAATTAGGCGAAATTATTGAAAGCAAAGAACAAGCAAAAGATAGCAATTCAAGCGTTACTGCTATTGCTATAACACGTTGGGGAATTGGTTTTACAGAAATGGACTACCGGTTATTGGAAGATCATTATAAAATGCTTAAAAAGAACAATCCTAACGCTGACAGTAATCAAGAGATATTTATTCAAGACTTATGTAAGCTGAATTTACTCAAAACAAGAGCTTTACAGCGAGGCGATAGCAAAGAATTTGCAAATCTGACCGAGCAATATGCAAAAACATTTAAACAAGCCGGATTGAAAGCTATCGAGGAAAAGGATTCAAGCAATAATGAAACATTAGGTGTTACTTTAGATGTAATATCTAAATATACACCCGAAGAATTTTACCTTGATAAAGAAAAGTTCTTCGATTTTGATAAGACGGGAGAATACGGGGAAAGATTTATATATCGTCCTTTGATGAATTTATTGACGGGAAGCAATGTGAGAGATGCAGAGTATTACGTTCCCGAAGGTGATGATAATGAGTAGTTATAAGTCTATTATGGACGAAAATCAAAAAAATCTATATAAAAACTTCCCCTCCACTCATTATTTGAGCAATCCTAATAATGTTGAACACGTTTTAGCTTGGTGTACGTTTTGGAGACGAAACTTGCACCTGTTTGTCCGCGATTATTTACAAATACCATTGCATCCATATCAGCAGATAAGTATGTATTATATGGGTATAACCGATTTAATAACGGTTATTGCAAGTCGAAACGCGGCTAAATCTTTCTTGATTGCTTTATACGGCTGTTGCAGATGTATACTTTATCCCGGCACAAAATTCAGAATAGGCAGTAATAGAAAACGACAAGCACGATTAATGGTCGAGGAAAAAATCATAGGCGAGTTTTGCCGTTGGTCTCCTGCTTTAAAAGCCGAGATAACTTCGTATACAATAACCGCGAATGAAATATCAGTTAGCTTTAAAAATGGCTCAAAAATCACAGTATTTATTGCGAATGATGATGCAAGAGGCGATAGAAGCCATGTTGTTGTACGTGAGGAATTTAGACAAATCTCTAAAAAGATAGAGGACTCTGTTATTTCTCCGTTTCAGACAGTTCGTAATCAGCCTTATATGTTAAATCCGTTTTACGGAGATAACCCAGTATTGCAAGAAAATCCTGTAGATATATATATCAGTTCATCGTGGCTTGACGATGGACATTGGCTGTGGGATATAGTTGAGCAGACTGTCGAAGAAATGAAAAAAGGCAATCCTGCTATTTTGTTGGCGTTTGACGAAAGTATAACACTGAAACACCACTTAAAGACACTCTCTCAATTAAAAAAGGAAAAGAAAAAGCAAGACCCGTTAACATGGAAGATTGAATATCTGAATTTGAGAATAAAAGATTCTTTATCTTCTTATTTTACATATTCAATGCTGATGAATAGGCAGGTTTTAAAACATTTCTTTTTACCTATGAGCCAGATTGATTACAAATCAAAGAAACGAAATAAATATTTTATCCCCTATCAAGACGGGGAGTTCAGAGTTATATCAAACGATATTGCTTTTGTGGCGGGAGAGAAAAACGATAATTCAGTCTATTCGTGTATCAGAGCTATCCCCGAAAGCAGCATTTATGAAGGTGATAACGGGTCTGTTGAAGTGCAACAAGGCTATAGGCGGCAATACCCCTATGCTGAATCTAACCAGATAGGAGATACTACCAAGCAGGCTATACGTATCAGACAGCTATATGAAGATTTTAGCAGAGGCGAAGAATGTTATATAGTTATTGACTGTCGAAATGGCGGTACGCAGATAGTATACGCTTTGCAAAAAGTGTTATATGACGAAGAACGCGGGGTCGAATACGAGCCTTTGAAGTGTATGAACAATGATGATTATGCTAAACTTTGTCAAGATCCCGGTGCAAAACCTTGTATTTTTGCAATCAACGCCACCCAGAGCTTGAATAGCGATATAGCAATATCGTTTCGCAAAAATTTGATTGAAAATAAAATAGACTTTCTTATTAATTTTGATACGGCAAGAGAGGAAATATTGGCGAATAATGAAGATTATACCAACGAAATAGATGTTGATAAACAATTTATTT
Source organism: Eubacteriales bacterium (assembly GCA_045634385.1). Taxonomy (GTDB): domain Bacteria; phylum Bacillota; class Clostridia; order Oscillospirales; family CAG-272; genus UBA1740. The sequence continues at coordinate 22,748 of JAZRAE010000037.1, forward strand.
ATGAGAGACCATTTCTCGAAACGCAGGAGATGATTAATGAGTGTGCAGAATTGCAGTACGAAAAATTATCTCAAACCAATGCCATAAAGATATACGAAAAAGGTTCTAATCGTAAAGACCGCTATACAAGTTTTTCGTATGGTTCTTATTTTATTGATTTAATGGAATTAGACCAACTTAAACACGGGTCAGATTACGATTTTGGAACTTTTGTAGATTAAATGGAGGTCAAATATGGAAAATGAAATAAGTGCAAGAGATAGACCTGTCAGCGTTCAGATAAAGGAAAGCGACAGGTCTTTTGAATTTAATTGCTGGCAAAACGACAAGGTGTATAATCATTGCTTTGGACTGGATATATTTAACATATATTCCCCCGAAGTTATCTCAAATATGATTAAAGAGCCTATCGTCAACAACAGAGCTTTACGCAGACTGTCTAATCAGCTTTATGCGGCAAGCGGTTTATACACTCAATGTGTGGACTATTGCACGGCTATGCCTACATTAGACTATGTAATCATACCCAAAGGCAGAAGCAAGGCAAAGCGGGAACAAAACCGCAAGCTGTTTGAATTAGCTTTAAAGACTATCCACCATAAAGAATTTATGCGCGATGCGTTATTTAAGTCAATGATTGACGGTGTTGCTTTTTATTATATTGAGTCAGCAAAAGTCAAGGAAGATAACCGTAAATTCCTGCAAGATTTTGATGTTGAGGGTTTATTGGAAATAAACGAAACGGGTGTTAACTTATCTGTTTTACCTCTTCCAACAGACTTTACAAGAATAGTCGGCAGGAAAAACTCTGCTTATGTATTAGCTCTTGATTTGGAGTATTTCAACATTTATATATCCGAAGAAGATAAACAGCGTAAATTGCGATTATACCCCAAAGAGGTAAGAGATGCCTACAATAAGTGGACAGAAGGTAATACTAATGGTAGATGGTTTATTCTCGATAACAAGAAAACCATTGTAAGCAAGGTAAGAGCGCGCATAGAAGAAGTTTGGGGCAGACCGCTTTGTTTGGCGGCTATCAAAAACATCTTATATAGTATGTATTTCAGTGATACTGCAAGAGGCACTTTGGACGAGGTTAACAATAGGATATTTTATGAGACCTTTCCCGAAGGCAAAGACAAAGGCAGTTGTGCTTTAACAAAGGCTCAACAGGAAATGCAGCATACGACTGTTAGGGATGCAATTCTGCACAAGAACGGTCAGAAACGCGCTACATTCTTTTCGGTGTCTGCCGGGACTAAACTTGACAAAATAGACCCCGATTTATCATTGCTTGACGAAAAGAACAGCAGCTACATACAAGACCAAATCGGCATTGACTTGGGCTTTATGGCTAACCTGTTGTCGGGTACGGGGTCAGGCAGTTATTCAGCACAGCAGAATAACCTTGAATTGCTGCTTGCGGAGATAATGATGTGGATTGAGCCTATCTCTATTGAGTTGGTAAAGGTTATCAATAATCTCATTATCAAAGACAGCAATAATATGGTTGATTTACGTTATCTGCCGAATAGCATCATCACGCGCGATAAGTTTACCGAGAACATGAAGCAGCTCTATTTACAGGGCAAAGGCTCATTATCCGCGTGGATTGCGAGTACAGGTATGGATTTAGAGGCATACAGGGCTTTAATGGACTATGAATTAGAGGAAGATTTTGAAAACAAATATCCTGTTCATCAGACAAGCTATACTATGTCTACTAAAAAATCAGCCGATACAAGCGGAGATAACACAGGCGGCAGACCGACAAACGATGATAGCACAAACGATAATACTATCATTTCAAAAGCAAATGGGGCAAATGATCTGCCAAGCCCCAGCGATAATTAATGGTACTTCAATGACTGCTCACGCGGTCATTTTTTAGTGCAAATATACAACAATAAAGGAGGATTGCATTATGTTAAGAATCCTCGAAATCGCCCAACAGAAATTAAAGGGCGGGCGTGTTCCTGTAAAAATTGCGTTATTGGAAATAGCCGAAACCGTTGAAAAAACCAACGATAACGGCTTGCATTGGGTCGAAGAATACGTTTTGAACAATATTGAAAGTGCTTCAAATATGGGTATCTTTGCAGAGTTCTCGGACGAGGATAAAGAGGTTCCATACGGTCACGGTTTGACGGGGACTTTCACAAATAAGGACGGTATTCAAGAACCCGAATTTAAAAACAGCGAGGGTGTTGGCGTGATTGAGAGTGCCAGCATTGAAGATATAGTTGTGAACGATAAACAAATAAGGGCATTAGTCGGCACAGGTTATCTGTATGGACAGCGTTATCCCGAATTTGTTAATTGGTTACGTGAAAATAAGGAAAATGGCGGTGTAGATACCTCAATAGAGATAGTCGGCAAAAAGGAAAATGACGGCAATATTATCTATGCGGAGGGCGAAAATGCTACACAGGCATACCGTACTCCGAAAGAGTTTGATTTTTCGGGTACGGCAATCTTATCTATTCCTCCCGCTGACGAAAACGCAAGATTATTGGAAATCGCTGAAAAACTTAAAAAGGAGGACGAAATAATGGACAAGGAATTAAAAGACCTCATCGTTCAGACCATTACTGAAACAAACAGTAAAAACGCTGAATATGAGAAATCCATTGCTGAACTCAACACGCAGCTTGCAGAAAAAGACAGCACAATAAGCGAGTTAAATGCAAGTGTTGAGGAACTCACAGCCGCTCTTGAAGCTGTTAAGAAAGAACAGGAAGGCTTATGGGCGGAACATGAAGAGCTTGAAAAGCAGCTTGGCGAAGCAAAGGCTGAAAAGAGACTCCGCGAAATGGAAGTTATGCTCTCCGCTTATAGCGAAGCAGAACAGAAGTGCGCAGAGGCAGAAATAGAGGCATTTAAGAATGACCCGCTTAACTGCGATTTAAGCGAAATTAATAACAAGATTTGCGTTGCTATTGTTGAGAAGGCAAAGGCTGATGAAAAGGCAGAAGCCGAAAGACAGGCTGAAATCAACAGCAAGCAAGAAGAAACTGAAAGCGTTGACATTTTCGGTTATGTAAATGTACCCGAAAGCGAAGATATAGGCGCAGATGTCAGCATATTTTAATCATAAGGAGGTAATAAAATGATTAGATTTGAAAAACTCTCTCCTACAGAGAACTTTTATCCTTTTGCTGCGGCTAAAACAGCAGGTGCTTATGTAAACGGTACTATGGGTACTTTTTCAAGCGGCACATTTACCGCTGGCGCAGGTACTTTTGTTCTTATGAACGAAGAAGTTGGCGATAAGGAATATTTTGACGAATTTACGGTTGCGGCTGGTGCTGATGCAAGAATCGCTGATATAAGCGCAGCAGAGCTTGACGGTAAAGTTGTAAACATCACAAAGATAAATCTTCCCGCAAGTTTTGATGAAGGTGATATGCTTGTTGGCACTGCAAGCACAGGCGTACTGTCAGTTGACGGTGAAGCTACATCCGGCTATCAGGTAATCGAAAAGACAACATATGGCTGCCGTGCAGCGATTGTTGTTGCTAATTCGTAAAAAGGAGGTAAAAGACTATGAAATTTGAACTTAATAACGCTGTTAAAGGCTCTATGGTAGTTGGCGATAAGTTTAATGCCAATTCTCCCGTTGTTGAGGTTTTCTCTGCAATGTCTGCGGGCAAAGAGCTTCCCGGCAAGTATTCTAAAAAGACAAATGACGAAGCAGTTTCTTATATCAAGGCTACTGCTGAAATGGCACAGAAGGGCGATACAAAGGCTATGGCTGAAATCAACGAAATAAGAAAGTTTGTTGTTGAGCCTCGTCTCTTACAGGAAATTAAGCTCTGGAGCGTATTTGGCTCATACCGTCAGCTTGACTGGGGTGAGACTGCATACGTAGTTAGCACAAACTTTGAGAACCTTCGTGCAGACCAACAGGCAGAGGGTCAGGATGTTTCTACACCTTTCATTCGCAGAGTTGAAACTCCTATCGCTCCTGTAACAATTTCTGCCGGTTATAAGATTAACTATCGCCACATTGCACTTGGCAATATGGAAGATGAAAACATCTTACAGGATCAGATTAGAACAACTATCCGCAACAAGGGTGCATATTACATTCTTTCCAAGGTATATAACACAATCAAGAACAGCACAAACATCAAGTATTTCTATGAACACGCTGGTCTTGTAAAGACAGATGTTGATGCGCTTTTAACAAAGCTCCGTCCTTACGGCAGACCTACTGTTGCAGGTTCTTACGCACTCTTAACAGAGTTCAATCCTTGGATTGGTTTCAGCGGCACAACTCCCGCTGTTACAGGCGTTTCTCTTAAAGCTCTTGACCAGATACTTGACAATGGTATTCTTGGCACATACAACGGCTCTATCTTACAGGAAATCCCCAATCCTTATAACTACAACGAGGTTAACGCAGCAGGCGATAATTACAAGACAATGCTTCCGCAGGGTCTCGCTATCGTTCTTCCTGCTGCATCTTCGGCTGGCGAGATAGCTCCTATTCAGTCGTTTGCTATCGGTGGTATCACAACTTTCACAGGCAACAACGTATCTACAGGTGAGATTATGACAAGATTTGACCTTGCTATCGCTGCTGCTGTTGCTCCCGGTCGTGAGGACACTATAGCTGTTATCAATGATACTAACCTGTCAGGCACTATCTGATAACATATATTTTTGGCGGGGCTGAAAACGCCCCGCTATATTAAATTAGTTTAAGGTGAGGTTATGGATAATATCTACTACTGTTATTCAACAAGGTTGTATCACTTTTTATCCGCAGTCAAGATACGCTACATCGACAAGGCGATTAACCATAATACCAACAAAAGCTATTGGACATACCAAAAGGGCGAGAAATTGGATGCGGCAATTAAGGAATACAACCGTATAAAGCATTTATTCGCATAATTGCGAGGAAATAAATATTTTGAAAGTGAGGACGAGTAAATGGCTACAAAGAAAGAAGCTACAGAAGAAACAATCGAAACAAAAATAAAAAATCTTGACATGAGCAAGCGCGTTACTATCAGCAGTATTGCTCCGTGGAATACGGGTTTTCCGAATAAGCTATCTGCAACGGACACTATTATTCAGCCGCTTGGCAGAGCGACCGTAAGGCGAGAGGAAATTGTTGAGCAGGTCAACTCCGGCAACAAACTTTTATGCGGCATTACGGACGATATAGGAAGTCATGCGACACTGTATATTGAGGACGAGGAATTACGTATTTATCTCGGCTTTGACAGTGCTGACGGAAGCCGCAAGCAGAATGTTATATCGGACGATAAAATCAAAGAATGGTTTGATATCAAGGATAATAACAAATTTGAAAAAGCTATCCTCGAAAATGTTATAACAAGGGCTGAAAAGCAATACTTGTTAAAAGCTATCGAGAGGCTTGGCTTTGACTCATACCATAAGATTGAGTTCTGTAAGCAGAATTGCAAATTTAACATATTTGCATAAACGAGGTGAAAACTATGGCAAACACGACAGCCAACGATGTAATACAAAGTTTTGAATCGTCCTTTGTGGACAGGCACGTTATTCCCGAAGAATTGGAAAATGTGTGGCTGCTCAAAGCCATAGGACGATACAGTGCAGAGCTGGAAACGCTTTATTATGACGAAAATCTGAAAGAGTTTGACCGTAAGTTAGATAGGTATATCATTGATAGCCTTGCGGCAATAATGAACTTCTTGTATCAGCAAAGGCAGTTAAGCCTCGTAAATAAGCGAGAAGCTATTGTAAGCAAGGACTTATCTATTGACGGAAGCGGTCATACGAAAGTGGCGGCAAGGCACGAATACGATTACTCCGCAGAGGAAATGCGGGATATGATCGAAAACCAAAAACCATCCGCTTATGGCAATTAAGGCGGTGAGAGTATGAAAGAATGGTATTTACTTGACAGCTCTACCCGACCAAATGCTTTAGGCGGTTACGAAAACGAAGCGTTTGTTGATTGGAAAGATGATGCTTTTCTCGAAACGCTGACAACAGACATAGCAAGCGATGTTGTTGTATATAATCACGATATGTCTTTAGCCAAAAGTATACGGGCAATAGTACAGGACAATGTATCAGATACGGCTTTACGTTCTATGCAGCGTACTATGCTTGTGCCTATTGGTACGCTCAAAGGCGGGGACTATATCGGGTTTGACGAGAATATCTGGATAGTTGACGGCAGACCCGGCAATAACCATATATACGAAAAGGCTACATTAAAGCTGTGTCAATACAAGCTCAAATGGCAGAAAGCAGACGGCACTATTGTTGAGCGTTGGGCTAACCTCGAAAGCGCATCAAAGTATGATGTTGGCGAGAGGGTTGAAAAAGCTATGCTCCTGCCGACTAATAACTTTACAATCCTTATCCCGTTTGATAATGACGGATTTACGATTGAGGACAAACGGGTATTTATCGACCCGAATGAGCCGAAAACCAAAGTGTTTAAGATAACGCGCGGTGATGATGTGTTGTTTAAATACGATGCAAAAGGCGGTGTTATCAGCTTAATAGCAGATAGACACGAATTGAATGTTGATACGGACAGACCTGATTTAGAGCTGTGCGATTACATAGACATTCAAGACCCTACTCCGATACCCGATACAAGGCGAATAATTGCCACAATTTCTGGAAGAACAAGCCTTAAAGTTGGGTATACAAACAGATATACCGTTTCGTTTAAAGACCAGAACGGAAATCCTGTTTCTCCTTCGGATGTATACTTCCAATGGGCTTTAAGCGGAGATATAGCAAGCTCTATTACAATGACCGTTGCGCGCGATAAACTTTCGGCAACGCTGTACACAAATGATGATTCTCTTATTGAGGATAGTGTTGATTTACAGATGTTGGTTAGCACGAAAGTCAATACCTACTTGACTATCACTGTAGCAGACTTGTATTAAGGGGGTGCATAGCAATGTCAAATTTGTATTTTTCGGGTGAATATAAGGATAAAATCATTAAACTGCTCATTAATAACAATATTGTTGTGCAATTAATTAACCCTGTTACCGACAATCCCAATATTGATTTGGACTTGCCCGATGTATTATTAGGCGGTTCTTGGATAATTGACGGGAAACAAGTGACAGAACAAGGCAATATCTTCAATCACGCTTTTGTACCGATGCTGACGGACGAAACAAAGACCTTTATATTCGTGGAAACAGATATACAGACTATTGAGGATAATATATTTACTCAATTTGGTTTGTATATTTACGTATTCACGCATAAGGATTTAGTGCGGCTGACATCAACAAGCGTTCCGACAAAAAACACAATGAAAAAAGCGGGATATAGCGGCAACCGTATAGACTGCTTATGTGATGCTATCGACAGGGTGTTAAACGGCAATGAAAGTTTTGGTATCGGGAATGTTATTCCTGCATCCCGAAATCATATGGTCGCTTATGCGCCCAACAACGTGCATTACGGCAAAGTATTGAAATATACGGTTAAAAATTACAATCCGGGTGGTGAAGAATGTGAGGTATGACAAGGATAGTCTATACTCTTATCTGATGTACAGTCAGCCGATACCGTACAATAAGGTTTTGACTTTTTATCCTGTTTTAATGAAGGACTATTTATCTTTTCAGATTTATGCACAAGCATTACAAGTCCGAAAAAATAGCTGGTTTGGCTCAAAAGAGATAATAAAAATGGGATATGGTGAATTTCTGTTTTACGCTTCAACACACCCCGAATTGGGAAATCAAGTCGAAAAGACTTGGTTGAGCAATGCTTATACTTATTTTCTTTTGGTGCTTATATTGTGTAGTCATATTAGCACAGAAGTTTTAAAATATAGCCCCGATACAGGGCAAATACAGGTTAAAGATTATATCTTGACCGAAACAGATATTGATAATATCAGGCGCATAATAATTTTACAAAACGGCATTGATTTTGATGTTGACGAATTTTTGAACTATGACACCGAAAAGGCGTTAGAAAAGGCTCAAAAAAGCAGTAAACATTCAGAGGATAAAGCTACGTTGGAGGACTATGTGGACTCTATGATGATAGCTTTGCATTTTGACGAAGTGCAGATTTCCGAAATGCCTGTACGTAAATTTTGGCGGCTGATAGAACGCTTTAATCTCCACGAAAACTATTTGATAATGCGGCAAGGTGAGTGTAGTGGTATGGTTACATTCAAGGAGCCGATTAAACATTGGATGATAGAACTAAATCACGGAGATAAGTATAAGAGCCTGAAAACTAATGAAGATAGTATAAGGCAAAAAATAAATGGTGCAAACGATTAAGTCTGCGGTATGTGGGCTTTTTTATTTTGCGCTTATGCAAGCAAAATTTGAAAATAAATTACAAAGGAGGACAAGATTATGGCAAAAAAATCCGAATCTTTCGTTGTTTCAACAGCCAACTTCGCGCTTTATTATAACGGTCAGATCGCGGCTACGGGAACAACCAACCTTAATACCTCTATTGAGGTAACAATGGAAGAGCAAAACATCAATGCCGGTAAGGGTAACAAGCTCGTTTACTCCTACAAGTATGGTAGAGAGCTGGCTTGTACGCTTGAAACAGCTAACTGGGATTTAAAGTATATTGCAGCTAATGTTGGTACAGACATCGCAGCAGAACTCTCAAAGAGATATTCAATCGGTGAGTGTGTAACGCTCACAAGCTATGTTGGTACAGTTGCACATACACCCGTTAGCGGTACAAAAGTGGCTTGCGACCTTGGCGGTGGCACTGTTGTTGAAGTAGTACCTACAGGCACAACTATCGACCTTTCCGCTTATTCATCGGTAATCGGTGATAACAAGACGGTTAGCGTTACATACTGCTTTGATGCAACAGGCGATGTACTTGTAATTGATGCCGAGACATCACCCAAGGTATACACACTTATACTTGATGCTGATAAGCACAACAATCAGCTTGGTAAGATTGGTTCTGTACAGATTGAGATGCCTTCTTATCAGCCCAGCGGCAACTTTACTATTGAATTTACGCCAGACGGGGTAACGAGCTCCAATGTTGACGGTAACGCTCTCGCAGTTGAGGGTGATACTTGCGAGGCTGGCGGCTCTGTATACGCATATGTAAGAGAGTTTAACGATGTTGTGGGCGCAACAGCTTATACAGATATTGCGGCTACTCCTTCGTCTGCTGCTTTTACTGCTGCTAATCAGACAGCTACACTTGCAGTATACGGTTTAAGAGGCGCGGGCTACGCTCCTACACTTCTTGACAACGAGGATGTAACATTTACATCTTCCGAGACTGCTGTTGCTTCTGTTTCCGAGGCAGGCGTTATTACTGCTCTGACAAGCGGTACAAGCTACATTTCTGTGGCATATGGCGGTTACACAGATACAGTTAAGGTTACTGTTTCTATAGGTTAATAAATGAATAATTAGGTAGGTGTCGGGGTGAATACCCCGCCCTACTCTTTTTTTTGAGAGGTAAAAGATTATGGATAATAACAAACTTGACGATATTGAAATAATCGAGGAAAGCCCGAAAAAGGGCAAGAAGTCCAAAGGTAAAGGCTGGCAAACAAAGAAATGCAAGGTATTGACTTATAGCAAGGTTACAAAGACATTAGGCGTATTATTCGACCATTACGGGGTTGAGATACACAATGTTGAGGATTTTGAGGGCGGCTCGGAAGTCGTTGTAAAATACAGAAGCAAAATCGGCAAGCCTGACTTTGAGGTATCGCTTTAATGTGTTCTCACGCATTTGAAGCACTATGCTCTCGCACAGGTAAAGTTATGGTATTTTGCACACTGAAAGGCGCAGACCCGACATTGGACAACATTTGCATTAGTCAAAAATTTTGCGGTAAGCTGGACAAATACGTCCCGCTTAATCAAGAACAAGATTGCAAGCACTATGAGAGAATACGGGCGATTGGTGATAGGGAATAGCCCGTATATATAGTATATTGGTTATTCCCTATTTTTTACTTAATAAGATAGTTGAAAGGAAGGATATTATGTATAACACAACACGATTTGATAAAGAGTATGGCACACAATGGCGAAAAGAAGTTGATTATCTACACGAAAAAGGAATACGATACGAATTTGTTAAGGATGTGAACGGCATCACAACCTACAAATATAAGAAAACTGTTGAATTATTTTCGGCTTTGGCTGAATTTTACAGTAAAATATACTACGTATAATTACGTATCATTACGTATATAAGGGGGTAATTATATGAAAGATTTTATAATGACCGTGGATTGGGGCAAGGTATGGGAAATTATCTTGCTTCCGCTTGTGATTTACCTACTGCACTTATTTGACGATTATATGAAAACAACAAAGTACAATCGCCTGTATAGCACAATAAAAGAGCTTGCAAAAGGCGCGGTAAAGGATATATGGGAAAATTATGTAAAGGAAATCAAGGGAACAAAGTTCTGGGATGATGATGCAAAGAAAGAAGCGCAGGAAATGGCGATACACGATATTATAATCGGCTTATCTGATAATGATTATCAGCTTTTGCAAGAGCGCAACCAAGACTTTGAAGGCTATCTCACTAATGCCGTTGAGAGTGCCTTATACGATTTAAGACAAGAAGCAAAGGCTAAAAGCTAATGGGTAATATTGAGGCTTTATTAGGTGTAGATTTTCGCGGATTTCTCATTGTGTTGTTTATCATTCTGTTTGGTATAGTGAGCATAATTGAGTTGTTATGCAGACTTGCAAGCTATCTCGGCAAGCCAATCGGCTTTTTTAAAACTCAAAAGCAAGACCACGAATTGCTGATAGAAACGGTTGAGAGCCTAAAAGAACTCCGAAAACAGCATACAGAAGCGGTTATGCAGTCTATTAAGCACGATAATGTATTACGCAACGATATTACAAGTGTGAGCGCGAGTATCAAAACTATCTCAATGCAGATTGCAGAAATGCAGAAAAAGAACGATGAAGCGGAAGTTGCTAATATCCGGGATAGACTTATCCAGTATTACCATAAATTCCAACACGCAGATAGTTGGTCAAGGCTTGACAAAGATGCTTTTAGCCGCCTGCTTCGAGAATATGAATCGCGCGGTGGGGACGGGTATATCCACACAGTCGTTATCCCGGTTATGGAAGAATTAAATGTTGTAGATTGAGGGTGGATATAAGTGCAAAGAAGCAAGTATAATGTCAAGAAAGATAAGACTGACCGCACATATGACGGCATAGTTTTTGACAGCGTGTTAGAAATGAAATACTACAGAGATGTAGTTTTGCCGAAATATGCTTCGGGGGAGATAACATATTTTGAGCTGCAAAAGCCGTATGAATTACAGCCGAAGTTTAAGCATAACGGCAAGACAATACTGCCTATCAAGTATGTAGCAGACTTTTATGTTGAGTATTCTGACGGCACAAAAGAAGTTATTGACACAAAGGGTTATCCCGATAATGTTGCCTTAATGAAGAGCAAGATGTTTTTCTACCACTACCCAGATGTTATCTATCGCTGGATAAAGTATGAAAAAAAATACGGAGGGTGGATAGATTACGAAGAATATATAGTTAAGAAGAAAGCTGAAAAGCCGAAAAGGAAATAGTTGAAAGGATGGTTCTATGAGGCAGATACAAAATGACTGCGTGGGATGCAGTTCTGTGTTTGGTTATTGCAGGGGCGCGGCTTGTCCTAACTACGGTGATTATGTTGTTCTTGTCTGCGATTGTTGCGGGGACGAGTGCAGCGAATTGTATGAGTTTGAAGGACAGGAATTATGCGAGGACTGTGTTTTGGAAAATTTCAGAAAAATTAGTTTGGAGGATTGATTATGCCGAGAAAGAAAAAAGTTGAAAACGAGATTATTAAAGGGACAGAAGTGTCAACAGAGAACGTGTCGGAAAGCTCAACAAAAGAAATGAGTTTTGAAGAACAGTACGAAATTGCTAAAAAGGCTTTAGTTATTAAGGCTTATAACGTGCTTGTCAAGTTTGAGAATGTTCTTGATGTGATTATGTCGGTAACACCCGACACCGAAGCTATCCGCAAAATTGCTAAAATTGCGGAGAATTTTGAAAATGACGAGGATTTCAAAGAAAAGCTCATTGAAGCTATTGTCGGAGATAAAGGCAAGACGGAATGATACAAGCCCCGCAGAAATGCGGGGTATTTTTATTTTTTGGGGGTGAGATATTTGGCGGCAAAGAATATGAAAGAATTGACTGAACAAGTAATAAGGCATATCGAGGGTATTATTCAAGCCGTTGCGGAAGATGTGCAGGACGATATAGAAAAGGCTTTAGGCGAGTATTATGCGGAATATAAGCCGAATAGATACAAACGATTAGAGCATTTAAAAAATTGCTGTGTAATATCTGACCCGCGAGAGACAAAAGACGGAATTTCAATAGATGTGTATTTGGATATAAATTCACTACAGTACACTACAAAAGGCGCAGACCCATATAAAACAGTTGTTGCGGCTGATGTAGGCTTACACGGTGGTTGGGATGTATTTAATGAGGAAGTTGTGTCGTGGGATAATATAAAGCATAAACCTGAACAAAAAACAGGCAGTATGTACGGCGGGACAAGCATATGGACTGACCCTGTGGACGAAATGATACAAAACGGAAGTATAGCAAAATGGTTCAAACAACACGCTTTAGAGCGTGGATTGAAACTGATAGAAATATAAAATACTCCCTTGTCGGGGAGAGAAGGGAGCGATACAATGGCAGATAATTTTCAAATTGAGTTGGTCGGTAGTTTAGACCAAGCGACTACAATTAAAAATATTAATTATGCTTTACAAAAGATAGCAGAAAGCAGCAAATTAGGCAGCATTTCTTTAAACATCAAAGATATAAAACTGTCTAAAGAGGCTTTAAATAGCCTTAATAACTTGCAGATCACTCCAACAATTTCGGGCTTTAAGTTAGATGAAAACGGAGTTAAAACAAGCATTACGAATGTCGGCAGAATGATCTCCAAAGATTTATCTGCGGCAATCGGGCAGAATGTTGACACAAAAGAACTTCGTGCAAAGTTAAAAGACCAACTTTCGCTGATTGCAAAAGAAATAAGAAGCAATAAACTGTCGGGTTTAAATAGCTTTTTCAACATAGGAGCTTCGGCAGACGAGAGCGAAACAGCAAAATTAAAGCAATTAACTAAAGCGTATAATAGTGCGGTATCAGAGATTGCAAACACTGTCGAAGCATTAGACAGTCAATCAGTTGGATTTGAGGAAGCATCGCAAAGGATTTCAAATGCTATAAGCACAATGCTTTCAACGGGCAGCGGGATAGACGATATTATCCAAAAATACGGACAACTAAAGAATGTTTCTGCTGATATGACGGATGTGTATAGCAATTTGCTTAAAGAGTTTAAAGGCAGAACTTTATTTATCCCTAATGCGCAAGATTTAGACCCGTCCTTCGGTGGTATACAAGGCATTAATCAAACCCTTTTCGGTCGAGGTATTTACGCAAGCGGCAAAAACACCAAAGGGGCTGTTGATTTTAACGAATTGGCTGACGATTTATTGAGAATTGCGGGTATAGATATTTCAGATACAACAAACGATATGGATAAGCTGAATAAAGCTCTATCTTTATTAATGCAAGCATCTGAAAAAGCAAGCGAATTAACCCCTGTGTCTGAATATTTCGGAGGAGATTATCGTTATACTATTGATAATATGCTTAAAATCGAGGGCTTATATAAAGAAGCTACAAGCGCAAAAGAAGCATACGACACAGTAGTTGCTAATTCAGCCGCAGCACAAGCACAAGCAACGGCAGAATTTGTTACAGAGGAAGAAAAGAAGCAGGAAGCTGTTAAGGAAACACAAGCAGCGATTAAACAAGCAGCCGCAAGCAATATGTCGTTTTTCGATATGTTTGCGGGGTATAAAGGCAGTTTTGAAGAAGCGAAAGCCTCTTTAAAAGCTATGGCAGAGGACGAAAAGGCTGTTGTTACTATCTCTCAATCATTGGATAATCAAGGACAGTTAACTGGTTTTACTGCAAGTATTCAACGCGCAACGGGCGAGATTGAAAAGTTAAGGTTTGGAATAGACGAAGCGGGAGAACAATTTGAGTTATTAGGAGGTAGTTCAAACGATTCTGTCGCAAGGAATGTTAATCGTTACTCAAAAGAATTAAACAGATTACAAACTCAATACTCAAAGACCGATTACGATTTCAGTGGTTTATCAAAGGCTTTGGATGATTATAGACAAGGTACTATAGATTTACGCCAGTTGAGCGAGGCATATGAACAGGTTACAAAAGAAGTCAATGAATATTATGCTTCATTAAAGAGCAAAGATGTATCTCTTGACCCTATACAACAAGCATTAAATGAAATGCGTAATATGCCAACTGTTTTGAACGAATTGGAAGCGGGCATTAATACGCTGAAAGATAGCTCACAAATTACAATTAGTATAGACAAATTGAGAGCATCTTATGAAAAGTTAAATCAAGCAATTATCACTGATAAAACTACAGGACAGCAAATATTACCGTTTAATAAAGAATGGACGGACTCTTATTCTGTTTTGTCGGCAACCATAAAAGATTTAGAAAAAAATCTTAAAAGTTTACAAGCGGCAGAAGCGAGAGATAATTCAGGCAAAACAGCTTCGGGTATAAAGACGGCTTTTTCTGACGGTTCATATTATGCTGATGTCCAACGATTGAACAGCCAGCTTCAAAACTTCGGAATAGAGAATGAAACTGCGGCAAGAGCGGTAAATGATCTTAATACTGCTTATAACAATTTATCTAACTCTATCGGAAAAGATGATAAAACGCTTGTTTTGGCTATGGACGAATATAGTCGTGCTGTTACAAGGACTAAAAACGCTTTAACAGTTTTGAGAGCAGAACACGCAAAAGTAAACGAATTTGCAAACCGCAAGCTGTCAAATGACATAGACGATTGGCTTCGCAAAAACACGAAAGCTGCAAAAGATTACGGCTATGTATTAGAGGAAATTAAGCAACAAACGCAAGGTGCAGATAAGATAACTTTAAAGAATTTAAAACAGCAGTTTGACGATGTAAAGCGGTCAGCGGCAGAAGCGGGAAAACTGGGTAAAACTTTTGGCGAAAGCATTAAGGAAATGGGCGAAAAGTTTGCATCGTGGATAACCGCTTCGGGTATCGTTATGCAGACTGTTTCACGTTTAAGGACGGCTGTTGAAGAATTAAAGGAAGTTAATACTTTAATCACGGAAATAAGCAAAGCAAACGATAAATTATCCCATTCTCAATTAGCCGAGATAGCGAGCAGTTCTTTTGACATAGCAAGTAAATACGGTAAAAACTCCACAGATTATTTGTTAGCCGTTCAAGAAGCATCGAGAGCGGGCTATGATAGTGCTATGGGTATAGCTGAATTATCTGTAGCTGCGCAAGGCGCGGGTGATATGACAGCAGAACTGTCTAATCAGTATATTATCGCGACCGATAAAGCGTGGAAACTCAATGGCTCTGTATCAGCATTGACCAAAGTATTAGACGGCAGCAACTACATTACTAACCGAAACGCTGTCAATATGACAGAATTATCCGAAGCTATGTCAATAGCTGGTTCAACGGCTGCAAGTTTTGGTGTCGATACGGACGAAGCAACTGCCGCATTAGGCACAATGATAGCCACTACTCAACAGAGCGGGCAAGAAGCGGCAAGAGCCTTTAGGTCTATTTTGCTGAATATTAGACAAGTTTCGGACGAAGAAGAAGGTATTGATGCCGAAGGGTTAACAAAGTACGAAAAGGCTTGTAATGCTCTTAACGTAAAATTAAAAGAAACTAAAAACGGTGTTTTACAGTTAAGAGACCCTATGGAAGTTTTGAAAGAACTCTCCATTGAGTACAATAAATTATCTGAAAGTGATATAAGAAGAACTAATCTGTTAAGTTCTGTCGGTGGTAAACTCCGAGCTACTCAATTAGATGCTCTGCTTCGTCAATGGTCAATGTATGAAAAGATGTTAGCCGAATATTCGCAAGGGGCTGGTTCAATGGCGGCAGAAGCCGAGAAAACAGCTAGCTCTTGGGAAGGTTCTCTTAATCGTTTATCTAATACGTGGACAGATACAATCGGCAACATTGCTAATTCTGATGATGTTATTACTGTCATTAATAATGTGAACAACTTATTAGCTGTTGTGAACGAGCTTACGGACAAGGCAGGTAGTTTCCCCTCTCTTGGGGCTATTGCAGGATTGATAACAGCTTTAAAAGGCGGTGGAGCAGTCAATTACACTAAAAGTGGTTTAGGCGGTTGGCTCCCTGCTGTGGTCAATAATTTGCAAGCAACTAAAAAACTTATGCCCGCTGTTACCAGCGAAGCAAAAGAATTTTTCGAGGTTATTCAATCTGGGAACAAGCCTTTATCTGCGTATAGTAAAATTACAGGCATAGCAGATCAGAGTTTAGTTGAGTTCCTCAATGATACAAGTAGAAGCGGAGATACTTTTGAAGATTATCAGAAATGGTTACTTGCCAACGGAAAAACAACTCAACAATATACTTCTTTTACCCAAACAGCTACATTTGCTTTGAAAACATTTTTAGCAACTGCGGCAAATATGCTGATTTTTGCAGCGATTGGGAAAGTTGTTTCTTTGGCTTATGAAAATATTGTAAAAGGTCAAGAAAATGTTATCGAAAAAGGAAGAGAAGCTGCTCAAACCATTCAGGATTTAAGAAATCAGTTACAATCAAATACAAACACTGTCAATGAGTTAAAGGACGAATATGCTCAATTAAGCAAAGGTGTCAATGTTTTAGGCGAAAATGTAGGTTTGACTTCCGAAGAATACAAGAGATACCACGAAATTACTAACCAAATCGCTGATATGTTCCCTGAATTGGTGCGAGGTTATGATGATGAAGGCAACGCTATATTAAAAGTAAAAGATAATGTAGAATCCCTTACAGAAGCATTAAAAGAGCAACAACAAGCCTATAGAGATAATTTAATCACAGCCAGCAAAGACGTGTTTTCTGCTTTTGATATGGCTGTCAACCCGCAAAATACTTTATTAGGTATAATACAACAAGATAACGGGAAAGGAGCCCTTAAAGACCAAGAAAAGTATTTGATTGATTACTTAAAACAGATGGATGCGGGAGCGAAAAAAATAACTACAGGTGCTGTTGGAAGCATACAGACATTGCTGAAAGATGCGGGAATAGAGTTTTCGCAAGGGGCAGAAGGCACTATTAAATTTGAAAATTCTACCGAAAATAAGCGAAAGATACAAGCAGAATTAAGAAAAATTCAAAGAGAGATAGAAACACAAGTAAGGACAGTTGTCCCCACTGTACAAGCAATTATTGAAGATAGTACAGAATATCAGGCATTATCAGAAACAGGCAAGAAAATGGCTGATGCTGTTATACAAGGCTACGATGATGAATTTTATCTCAACAAAGATATAAATTCTGTACCTTATGAAATAATTGATAACTTTGTAGCAAAAATGGACGGTTGGGATAATCGCAACATCGGAAAGAATTTTGAAAAATTAATTGACTTGCAAGGAGAACTTTCAACAGGGACTACAAACTGGGAGACGTATTCAAAAGCAGTCAATGAATTTTTAAAAGAAATTGACGATTTTGACCCCGAAACGAAAAAGGTTATCCGTTTAATGTTCTTGCCTCAATCTTCCAATGGCGAAACGGTTGAGAGCATACAAAGTCTTTTAACCAAATTATTAGGTTTTAAAGGTGATAAGGTTGACCCAAATGTTGCGCGATATCTGCTAAATGTATCTGATGATATTAGAAACAAACTTTTTGAAGGCATCGAAAAAGGTGAAATAGACACCAACGGAACTTTACAAAGTATTCAAAATGCTGTTCAAGGAATCATCAAACAAACTCAAACATCTGGAGAAGAAGCCGCCCAAGCATTTATTGATTTGGGAAATGGTATGAAATACACCAAAGAGCAATATCAAGAAATGTTTGGAATGGGAGAGGACTTTGACGGAGTAGTTGACAGCGTTCAAGAATACGGAGCCGCTTTAAAATCTATATCGAGTGATGTTGATGCAGTTGACAAAGCTATTCAAGAATACAACAAAGAGGGTAAAATCTCTCAAAGTACAGTTGATAGTTTGACAACAGCTAATGAAGATTACGCAAAGGCTATTGAATACACGAGAGACGGCATCATTTTAAAGACTGAAGCATTAAAAGATTTGGTTAAGGAATATTCTAATGTGCATATTGCGCAACTCCAACATCAACTTGATTTAGCCAATGAACAAAAGAAGCGTAATGAGTATGCTATACAAGCAAACGAAGCGGCTTCTCAATATGGTTTGCCGGGGGCGGCATCTTCGCAGGCATTATTAGCGCAAAACGAAACATTGAAAGCTCAAAACGCTAAACTTGATGAAAATATCAAGGAGTGGCAAGGTCAAATTGACTATTATACAAATTTAGTCAATAATATTGGAAATGGAGATTCGGGCACAGAACCTCCCGAAACCAAAACAAAAGAGTTTGTTAAAAATACTAATGTTTATAATTGGACTGATGCTTGGCTGAAAGACCGTCAAGCGGAAATTGACAAGTTAAAAGACGATTACGACAAGACAAACAAACAGCTTGACAAGGCTATTGAGTTAGGGGACGAGGAACAAATTAAAATCCTCACTTCCCGCAGTCTTGAACAGTCTAAAGCTATCCGCGACAAGTACGCTCAAATTGCTACACAAGCAAGAGATGTTGAGTTGCCGAAACTGTACCAACAGCTTTATGCTATCGCTCCCGAATTTACGGGCAAGTTGTTTGACGAAATCTCCGAAGCGGAATGGACAGCGTTAAGCAAGCGATTAGACGATGAAGTTACCCGTCAAGAGAATATCGGTATTGCTATGTATAACGCAGACAATACCCTTGAAAATGCTAATAAAGACAGCATAGAAACAGCAAAGAATACTGTGCAGGCGGCTAAAGACATTAAATCTGCTTTGAGTGATTATTTTGCGGCTTTTGGCAGTAAAGACGGGGACGGTACATATGCCGAGAATTGGGCTGAACAGTTAAGCAAAGACAGCGACACGATAAAATCTGAATTTGATGCCTTAAACGACATCTTCGACAAAGAGGTTGAAAAGGCTCAAAAAGAGACTGAAAAACTTGATTTTCGTATGGATTTGCTGGACGAGGGAGATTATGTCGGCAAGTTGGATATTCTGACACAAAAGGTTAAGAACAATTCCGACTTGCAACAAAAGTACGCTGACGAAATCAAAAAGGTCGAGCAAGCATTTAAGGACAGCGATTTGCCCGCAGAGGACTATACAAAACGCATAGATGATCTGACGGACAGCTATGACGAATGTGCAAAATCTGCACAATCCTTTAAAGACGAGATAGAAGATATAGCAAAAGCTCAAATAGATAATATCACTTCTGTTGAGAGCAATGTTATGGACTATTTAGAGAGTTATATCGACTTAATCGAGGAAAATAAGCAGAAAGAGATTGATGCGGCTGAAAAGACAGCCGATGCCAAAAAGAAAGCCCTTGAAAAGCAAAAAGAGGCATTGCAAGACTATCAAGACGAGCTTGAAAAACAGTGGGATGCCGAGGACGAGAGAGAGGCAAGGCGAGAACAGCTTGACGAGCGTAACAAGAAAGCTACAGAGAGGGCGAAAACCCTTGCTGCCGCTTCAAGCGGAGACTTGGAAGCACTCAACCGCGTTAAAACATTAGATGAGGAAATCGCCCAGCTTGACAAGGAAATGCAGGACGATATGGAACAGCGTTGGCGAGACGATATAAAGGACTATATCTCTGACCAAATGGACGAGCTTGAAAAGCAGTCCGACAAGCTGGACGAGCAGATAGATATACTCAACAAGCAATTAGAGCAAGAGAAGCTGACTAACGAAGAATTGCTGAAAGGCGAAAGTGGTTACGCAGCTGTTCACGCTTTAATGGCGGGAGAGAGTGTTAAAATCGGTGGAAAAGATGTTGATTATGATACGATGCGCAATGCCGTCAATACCAACAGCGGCATAACTGCAAGCTACGGTTATACGCAACAAACAGCCGAAGAAGCTCAACAGCTTAAAGATGCCGTTATGTCACTTGCTAACCTGAAATCTTTGGACGAGTTAGCACAAGGCAATTTCACGTTGGAGAACGGTACTATTATATTAGCTGACGGTTCTATCTTGGATTTGAACGCTCTTGCGCGTAATTCTATGTCGGATAGTCAAGCAACAGCTACACCTAACTTTGTTTCAGCAAGCACTATCGGAGCATTGGCAACGGGAGCAGTAGGCAATCTGCCGCTGACCGCACAGCAGATTGGCATATCCGAGGTATTGGATAAAACTAACGAAATAGCCGGAACGATAGCCGAGGTTTTAAAGAATCCGACATCATTTACTGTAGATAACTTGCTTAATGTTGAGGGCAATATGGACGATGAAATCCTGCCTATGGTTTTAAGTGCTTTGAAAGAACAGTTGCCTAATTTGTTGGCGAATATATCTGCAAAAGGTACGAATAAATCAGCGGCATTAATCAAGTGGAAACGATAATATTATTCGAGAGGGGAAATTAAAAAACCCCTCTCTTTTTTGATTGAAAAGGAGGGATAATGTGGGCTTTATGCAGAATTGCAAAGTTACATTTAACGGTACAGACCTAACCACTTTAGGCTTGGTCAATGTTGAGTTAGGAAAAACCGTTAAACCACATATCTTTGCAGCGAATAAAAATATTCAAACCGCTAAAGCGTTATACGCCAAGCGTAATATTATAACAGGCTTTAATCGGGAACCTATTACATTTAATCTGACTTTTGGAGGCAAAAGCACAACCATTACGGAGAGCTATTGTGACACGCTGTTTAAGCTCTTTGATGTGTGCGAATATAAACCGCTTATCTTCGGAACGTATGCTACAGATACAGTATACTACAATGCTATGCCTATGGTTGGAAGTGCAAGCGATTTATACCTTTATATGGGTTCGCAAGGCTATGTAACGATACCTTTTGTATGTGATGCGGGTAATGCGTGGATAGACAAGACATATACATTTGTACGCAACGCAGAAACGGCAGGGTTGGCTTGGACTGTCAACAATCCTTGCAATGTCAAGGATAAGGAAGGTAAGTATAGAGTTTATCCGTATATTGAAATAGAGGTTGACGAGGGAACAGATTATATCAGTTTCGGGTTATCAACTGAAATAACGCAGACAGATGAGGGTTGGTTCACATTGGACGATATATCGGACGATCAGACTATTATAATAGACTGTGCAAACAAACAAGTATTCAGTTCTGCCGGGGATAATATTGTAGACAGTATCAGATATGACCAATTTTTCTTTATTGAAGGTGGAAATAACACTATCAACCACCGCACATTACAAGGACATCAATCAGATTATACAATACATTTTTATTACAGTAGCCCGTATATGACATAAGAGAGGTGATAATATGCGAATAATGAAACTTATTGAGGGCAGAAGCTACACGTATGAAGCAATTTTACGCAAGCCCGATTTGTCACCTATAGGATATATCCCATATTCTAACTTAACGTATACGCGAAAGTTTAATGATTATGACGAGTTGTCTTTAACTACGTTTAAGTATCTGTTCAACCAAAAGGCTAAAGCGCAATATCTCAATCCTGTTTGGGAGAATATCGTTGCAGGGTATATTGTAGAATTGAGGATTTGGGACAGTAATTATGCTCCCGAAAGTGAGATAGTTGACGGTACTGTAACAGATAGTATCAAAACGTGCATATTCAGAGAGTATTTTTCGGTATCATCGCCTAATATTCCGTTGGACGAGAACAGCGACACAAACAAAGTTATCTCCTGCGTTGCTCAACATCAGATGCGTTTCAAAAAAATCAAGTTGAGAGGTTTTAATGATGTACGCAAACTGTTTGACTGCCAATTAACGGCTACACAGACAGCAAGCGGAATTACATATACTGTAGATGTGGACAGTAACGGCTATCCTATTGAGAACACATATGTAGTCAGCGGAGAAACAACTGCTTTTGTGCCCGATGATAACACTAAAGGCGGTATAATGGACTATATACTGCAATACTTGTTACCCGATTGGCAGATTACATATTATGACGAGAATTTGCTTACTATAGGACAAGAAGGCAGGCAAATAGTTGTTTCGCAGGACTTCTTTACGGGAACGGTAGTTATCAGCGGAGACGATACGGACGGACACGGTGAGCTTACGCAAGGTTTGGCTACGTATTGGACAACAACGGGTGCTACGCTACGGTCAAATATGCAAACAGGCATAATCGGCAACAGTGGGCTTTACGGAGCCGTTGACGGCACTGAAAAAGACCAGTATGCTATTAATGCGCTGTGGAATAAGTTTGCTCAAATAGAGCTTAAAATCAACAATATAGTATGGACTAATCAGACAGCTATCAATGAGATTATAGCGGAGCCGCTACAAGGCAATCTGTTATTGTCGCAAGCGGAAAATCTGTTAGTTGAAGCGCAAAATCTGTTACAGGATTTACACGGTTTTAACTACAATCTTTCAGTATTGAATGTTAGCAGTATTGAGGAAGCAGATGCTTTTGTATACGGTACGCAATATTGCACTGCCCTACTCTACAAAATGATTATACCGTTATATATCTACAAAACAGCTTCGGGCAACGTGCCTTATCGCAATTTGAGTCTTGAAGGTACTTTATCAGATGTATTTGAGAAGCTGGAAGATGCGTTTCTGTGTATCTTTAAATTTGACAATGTAAACAAGACGATACAGATATACAGCCGAGATAACGAGGTTGTTAACCCCGACAGCACTTTAATCATCAGCCCCGACAACTATGCTACAAATGTGTCGTATCAAGCGAATACAGACCAAATAATGACAAGAGCATATTTAACCGGCAAGGATAATCTATGGATAACAGGTGCGAATATAACGGGAGAACGGTTTATTGATGATTTTTCATACTTTACGGCTTTTCCAAGCAAGTATTTTACTGCTGTCAATGGTACATATCCGTTAGTTGAAGCATTGCAGGACTATCAAGAGGTCAAAGACTACTATCAAGACCCCGATAATCAAGTTATACCCGTAACAATATACTATGTCAACTCAACCAAAACAGCGTATAACACAAAGACAGTCAATTATACGCTGGAGAGTATAAGAAACGAGATAACACGATTAAGCGGGTACGTTTCAATCGTACAAGGGCTGGCAAAGCAATACGCTTATTCATACTATTCGTCCAACGCTTCAACTCATTCTACGCAAGGTGTTCCTGCGGGTGCTATAATGGCGGCAAGTACGGAAATGGACGAATTGGTGTCGGAGGCAAGCCAATATATAGACTTTGAGTTATCTCCGACAACGGTAAATGCTATTTATGACATACAAACCGATACGTTTGTGAGTTCAGCAACGGCTAATCAGCCGATAGGCGGGTCAAGCGGTTTCTATATGATTGCAAACTTGCAAAATTGCGAAACTGCGCTTACTAATTGGCAGAAGCAGTTTAAGTATGAGAATGTCGAGGATTTACAGGGCAATCCGATATTCACAACGGATTTGCTGGCTCAATTACAAGAGTACATCTACGAAGAAGATGTTACATTTGAGAATATTTCAGACGATGCTATTCTGTATCAATACGGGCAAGACTATTTGAGCTACATCAACCGAATACCTGTTACTATTGATATTGGTATGATTGACATTTTGAGCAATTACAAGTATCAATTAGATTGGGATAAGATAACAGATGTAGGTGCAAATATACGTATTGCTTTGCAGGACTATGATATATCAATGCACGATACATCTTTTAAGCTGATGTCGTATACACATAGCATATCTAACGACAATCAATCGTTAAGCATTACAATGAGCAATACATACGAATTGCAGGGTGCATACAATCAGATCATGCAAAACGTATGGTATATGTCATATAAAAATGCGAAAGATATACAAAACTACAAGCAATCGTGGGAAGATTATATTCAAAAGCAGAACGACCTTATCCTGCGGGGTCAAGCTATTGCGGCAGATGTGAATAATATCGTTGACGGCATAGGAAACACTGTTATTGATGCAAATGGTTTGAGTACAAGTAAAAGCCCGCAGAACGGTCTTAAACATAATGCTGACGGGTATTACGCAAGAGACAAGAGCTATGCTTCGACCAAAAACGGAACAGGCTATACGGCAAACGATAAGATATATCCCGATAATATTGTGTTTAATAATGGTGATTTTACCGTAACGACCGAGACTGACGGTTCAAAGAAATTAGTTATAGGCAGTGGAAGTAGTGGCAGTAGTAGTTATGACGATTTGACTAATAAGCCGCAGATAAATGGTATCACCTTATCGGGCAATAAGACAGGACAAGAATTAGGGCTTGTTGGTGGTGGTGCTGCAAGTGCGTTTGGTGCAGTTAAAATTGTTGACCACGCTATAACTGCGGCAGATATTGAAGCGGGTTATAACGTATATGTAGCTTATGACCCTACAGATACACCATATATACCTAACAGCGGAGGCTTGGATATTTTTCAAGTAACAAGCGACAATGCGGGACACGGTATCTTTGTTAAGCGCGAAACACCTACCCCCCCTGTTCCTATACCAACAAACCCCACTTTGGTTTGCGTAAGCGGAACAACAACACCTAACGGGTATGACACATATCCAAATTCGGAGATGCAGTTTGCGGTTGGTGAAGCAGGTAGCTATGACAGCTATTGGGGTGTCGTTGACCCTTCAACCGTTACTGACACATCTTTGTGGGATTGGCATTTAAACAATCCATATGACATTCCAAATGTCTCGCTTGACCAAAGCGGCAAATTGACTATAGGCAATCTGTCATCAATTTATGTAGATGGATATGTCGAAGTATATGCGACATTAAAAACAGACTCAACAATAACAACGGATATATATTTTAGAGTATCTTTCTATACATTAGACCAGACGTTAACAAGTATGAATTATGGCATAAATTCTGGCATGAGTCCGACACCACCCGCGCAAATAACGGGGGATGTTTCATATGGTTTGGCTGTGATCGACACAACAGACCCCTACAAACCTTATCCGACACCTGTTACGTGGGAAGTATATCTTAAAGATATAAATGATAATGTTGTATCTGTGCCGAGTGGAGCGGTATATTTCTATCCGTATTATTCTAATATCATAGTGGTTGATTATAGTAAATTTGATAGTACATATAACGGATATACGGTATGGTTCAAAGGAACAAGTACATTCTCACCAAGTGTAAGCTGCACAGGTTGTATTGGAACATTGTCTATAAGTTAAAGATAAGTATAAGGATGTGATTTTATATTGCATCCTTATTTTTTACGATTGATAATTGGTAATTTTTACCATATAAGGAAAATAGATTAAAAAGTCAAGATGATTGCTACTTTGAAAGATGTGTCAAATGTGTGTCAAAAAATAAATTATTAAAAGTCAACTCCGCTGTTTAAGCGGAAAACAGATAGATAAATCAAATTTTATTAAGAAATCATATTTTCTTAATATCTTTTTCAAGGTTATCCTTGAAGTATATCAAATATCGTTTATAGCCCGCATATATAGCGGTTTTCAGAGGATTTGCTATCTTCATAAATAACAATGGGAAATTCGCAAACTTGGCATATCGTGGCATATGATTGCATATGATTGCAAGATTTGTGTGTCAAAAGTGTGTCAAAAGTTCAAGTCCAAAAAATACTCTGAATTGGTAAAATCTGGCAATTTGTTTAGCTCCGTTTCGGTCATTTCGGGTGTGATGTCTGTATACCAATCCAGTGTGGTAGCAGATGTAGTATGCCCCATTATTGACTGAATAACTTTTATATCAACGTGGTTTTCATAGAGCATTGAACAAAAAGTGTGGCGGAGAGTATGCGGTGTGCAATGCTGAATTTTAAGTTTGTTGTTATCCTGCAAAGCGTTGTATTTTTCGATTGAATATTTGAGGTTTTCAGCCATAACTTGGCACTTCATAGGCGTTTTTTGGATTGACGAGAACACAAAGCCCTTATATTCATCAAAATCGGTTGAGCGTTCTTCTTGCACCTTTTTACAGATTAGCAAGTCTTTGACCTTTGGCAGCATTGGTACTACTCTGATTGAGGCTTTGGTCTTTGGTGTAAGCATTACGCTCTTTGATTTACCTTTAAAGGGCTTGTAATACACTAAATTATGTCGCACATAAATGCAGTTGTTGTGAAAGTCCACATCTTCCCATAATAAACCGCAAAATTCAGATACTCTCAACCCTGTATATAATAGGAAGAAAAATCTTTCGTACTGTCTGCGGTTTGTCTTGTCGAGATAACTTAAAAAGGCATCTGCTTGGGCTGGAGTGAGCCTATTTGATATGAGCGGATTTTCGGGAACGACCTCAAACGATTCACCGAGCCGATTTATCTGCCGTTTTAAGCCTTCGACCACATTTTTCGCGACCCAACCCTCTTGTTGTGCCAGTTTAAATGAGAAGTTTAACACCAAAAATATACGTTTCAGTGTGCCTTTTAACAGCTGTTTATCGTCTTTGAGGCTCTTGAAATACTCCAGTATATAAGCTGATGTACAGTCTGAAATCTTGCGAAAACCTATATCGGGATTGATATAGATGTCATAGCACTTGTAATAGTTTGCGTAAGTGGTTTCTTTTACCAGCCCCTGCTCCAGTGCAAGCCATTTTTTGCATATATCACTGATAGTGTAATTGTG
>JAZRAE010000038.1:0-15170 GCA_045634385.1 Eubacteriales bacterium
GGTTCAAACGGACCCGAATACATTTTAATAAGCGACAAACAAGCGTTCACTTACACAATAACAGGCGAAGAAACCGGTTTCTTATATGCAGTATGGACAACGGGAGAAAATCCGTTCATTAAGAAATACGTTGATATCAGAGCAACGAATGGCTTTGTTTCTTACGTAGGCGGAGAGGCTTCGGAAAACTTCGACAATGCATATTCTGTTATTAGCTTATCAAGTATGGGAAGAGTTGCTTTCTTTGACGATCCCACTGATGAAACTATTTATACAAATTGGGATATAGCATACAGATATGAGCTTGAAGGCGAAATCCAACACCAAATTGCCGAATCGTATGAAGATGAATACGGTTATTATCCTGCCGAATATTGGGTAAATGATCCAGAATATAGCTATCCGGACGGTGTAATTAACGTTACGGGAATTGACGCTCTCGGTGAGGATTTTGAGTAAGGAATATAAATAGTTGATCAACTAATTGTATTCTCTACTCCAACTGCATAGCAATATAGGAATATTTTATTAGGCGGTAAGTTCCGCTTGCCGCCTATTCATAATGGAGGAATAAGTAACTTTTGCGACAGCAAAAACTTCACGAACGAAAAGAGAGAACATACGGATTGACCGTTTAAAACTCCGCCTTCAACGAAAAAAGCGACCTGATGTACAGGTCGCTTTTCTATCAATTAATATTAATACTCAGTATAAGAAGACTCGGTGGGCTTGGTGTAAGCTACGTTAGTAGACTCTGCAACCTTAAGTGAGTTGAGTTTCTCAAGAACTGTGTCAAAGTCGCGGATGCCACGAAGAATGATCGTTCCGTCGGACTGGCTGCCGGGACAAGTGATGAAGATATCGCGGTAACCACGAACTCTACGTCTGATGGACTTAATCAAAACAGCAAGGAAGAATCCTGTGGGGGGGAGAATGTTAGCCTGATATACGCCAACAAAGGAACGAGCCTTGATCTCTGTGGGATCAGAGCTGGGTATGTAAAGCAATGTATCAGTGTTAACATATGTGATCATGCGGGATCTAATATAAGCGATCCAAAGGAACAAACAGAAGTCAACAACTGCAACTGCAACGCAGATCAAAAAGCTCTTGTTCTCGCCGAAGAACGAAGAAACTACGTCAATGCCAAGTACATCTAAAACGAAGAGAACTACCCAAGGCCAAAAGCCGAGCAAAGAAATAAACTTGCTCTTGAAGCTTCTTCTAATAACGACTTTAGGAGTTTCTGTGGCAACTCTCTTACCAATACTATCTCTCATATTATCCTCCGAAGAATATAATTCGTTAGGTACATTTTACCACATTTATTAATATATGTCAATAGAAAAAATAAAAAAATATATTTTTTCGATATATTTTTAATTTCAATCAGTATAGTAAGTTGAGTGTAAAAAAAAGTGAAAAATCCGAACGAAAAGCGACTTTTTAACTACACAAAAAAGAAACATCGCCGTAATTGTTATGCGAGTTTTTAATTGAATGTGTAGTTAACAAAAATAATATTCGGAATGCTATATGTTGATTTATGTAAATTTTATTTTACATTTTCCGCTTTTAATATGTAGCGAACTAAAATATTTTTTTATTCATCTGATCTTCGTTTGCACTCGCAAATCTGATAAATTAAAATTTGCCACCTTTAAACCCCTAAATAACCGTCCCTTGCTAATTAAGACATCTATTGATTTTTTCGTCTTGATGTGCTACAATTAATATGTGAGGTGAAAAGATATGATATTTACAGGGATCAGCAAAACCTTTTCGCTTATAGGCGAGGACCAATATAACACCATCGGCGCCTTTTGGGATGAAATGGCAGATCTTTACGGTCTTGAAAATCTTTACGGTCTCGGCTATGGATGGAAAGAAAATACGATTGAATATGCAATCGGTCTTAAAGTTGGAATTATACCGGGAGCAAACCTAAATATTTCCCTACCCGATTCGGGTTGGATAACAATAAACGGCAAAACCGACAATCTCAAGGATATGTACGACGATATATACAAAGACGGAGCATTGACATACGAAATTGAAACCTTTCTCGAGAACGGTGATTGCAGTATCAGATACTACAGAAGATAAGGGCATTTCCATAAGTGACAAAATCCGATTTTTCGGGATTTTCATTTACAGATATTGAACTATTGACAATCATCGATCATAGGTGGTATAATATAACAGAATGCGAGAGCGTTTTAAAAAAACTGTATTAGGGTGCGACATGGACAAGAAAAAGAAATCAAAAAAGCGCATAGGAAAAGTTAATCCCATTCTTTATGCGGGAATCTACGCATTTTTCAGATTGAAATTCAGAAAGTACAACATAACCTTTGACAAGGATATTGTTAAGGATATTAAGGGACCTGCTATTGTTGTGGCATCACACACCTGTGACCAGGACCACATCCTCTCCGCAATGACTCTATATCCCCTTCGCCCGAACTACATTGTGAGCGAACACTTTATGCGTCTGAAGTCCTCTGCGGGTCTTCTGAAGCTTATGCACGTCATAACAAAAAAGATGTTCACCCCCGATGTTTCTACCATTATGAACGTTTTACGCGCCAAGGGTGAAAACGGAATAATAGTTATTTTCCCCGAGGGCAGACTCTCCTGCTACGGACGCACGCTTCCCGTCGCCGATGGTACTGCAGAGCTTATCAAGAAGCTCGGCATTCCTCTGTACGCTTGGAGAGCGGAGGGCGCATATCTCACCTTCCCAAAGTGGCGTAACAAGGGTGATGACAGAATCGGTAAGATCAACCTATCACTCAAGTGCTTGCTCACAGCCGAAGAGATAGCCAAGAAGGACATTTCCGAGATCAAGGAAGTCACCGCAAAGGCTATATACAACGATGACGAGCTTGCTATGCAAGGCACAGAATTCAAGTGTGAAAATATGGCGGCAGGTGCTGACAAAGTGCTCTTTAAGTGTCCCAAGTGTCTGAAGGAAGGCACACTCACCACCGAGGGCAACCATATCCGTTGCGAGTGCGGTCTTGATGCAACGCTTGATACATACTATAAGCTCCACAACGCACCGTTTGAAAGCATAAACGAGTGGTTTGAATGGCAGCAAAACTCTATTGATCTTGAGAACGAACACATCTTCACTAAAGCAAGGCTCGGCACACCGGGTGAGGACGGATTTATGGATCCTTGCGCAGGTGAAGGCGAGGTCTATATGGACAAGGATACCTTCAAGCTGACCGGAACTCTCTTTGGCGAGGCGGTAGACTTCACTATCGCAACCGAGAAGATCGGCGCGTTCCCCATCTCTCCCGGCGATCATATCGACGTTTATGTACACGGCAAGCTCGTGTATATCTACCCCGAGCCCGATCTTAGATCTACGGTCAAATGGGTTTGCTTCCTCGATAAGCTCACCTCTGTGAAAAGAGCTGAGGCGGCGTTACAAATAAAATAATTTGTATTTGATAAAAGTGCAATTTTGAAGTGTAGCTTTCGCTTTGAAATTGCACTTTAGCTTTCGCCGTCGTTTACAACCTCTCTACTTTATGATAGAATCAAAACACAAGATCATACAAAGCAAAAGGATTAATAAATGCAATTAAAGAATACAGTAAAAACAAAATGGCAATCACTCCGAAAGAAGTGGCTTGATATAATGCCGAACAACGACGTCACCTTAAGACGTCTTGCAATTGTATGTACAGTACAGTTCAGTCTTTTTCTCGTCTGGGCGTTGTGGCTGAAATTCAACGATATGTACTCAATTACACAAAACTACTCTTGGCTCTCAAAGATGAATATTGCCGAGCGATTCAGATACGATCTGATACCCTTTATTATCCGCTACGACCACTTTAGACAGATTCTGCAGCTGTTTTGCAACGGATTGGTATTCACTCCTTTTGGAATTCTCTTGAATCTCATATTCAAAAAGGAAAATATATGGCGTGATCTTCTAATCTGCTTTACCGCCTCCTTGACTATTGAACTTGTGCAGCTCTTCACCGTGATTGGAGCCTTTGCAACCGCAGATCTGATAATGAACACGCTCGGCTATCTTATCGGATACGCAATATATAAGCTCGTCTTTTTAAAGCTCGAAATAAAGCGGCGCGTGATCAGCTTTGAGATAGCTTGCTCGCTTTTTTCATAATTTTGGTTTTCGCACTTATCAGGACTATCCCCTGTCTTGACATTATTTTCGCAATACTTATGAGGAAGTATTAAAAGCATTTTCACGGCTAAAAAACAGTAGAATAAAAAAACGATTGGACTCACCATTTAGGAACCCCAATCGTTTTTTGTATATAAATGTAAATAATTATTGTTATATTTTATTAATTTACGTTTTTCTTTGACTCTCTCTGCCTTTGCTGACGCTGCTTTAAAAGGAGTGTATGCTGCAGCTGCATTTGATGAATGATACACTTTACGAGCTGGTCAAGATCACTGCCCTCCTGGTAATCGGCAAGACTGATATAGTTTACGCGGTCGTCAAGAAGCAGACCCGTAACCTTATCCTTCTGTCCCTTGGTATAAACGGCAATTGACGTTCCACCCTGTTTTTTTACAAAGGTCATACAAGGTATATCCGTAATTCCATCTCCAAAGTAAATCATATTTCGATAAGGGATAACTCTCTCGGCCATCTTCTCGTTTACCTTGTTGTTATCGCTTTCGTCAAACGCGCCCTTTGAAACACGGAAGATATACTGTGTCTTTTGCGTATAATTAATGGCGATCTTAGGCCAAAGAGCCTCGCCGCTAACCTCATCAAAGTAATATTGGCAAGCAAACACCTTCTTAAACTTATCGACAATCTGGCAGCCATCTACTATCTCTTTGATTCCGCTGGAGATAATATAATGCTCAATATTTACACCTATTGATTCTCCGTACTGGTTTATTCTGTCAAACCAGTTTAAAACTCCCTTATAGAACTTGATATCCTTACCCGTAGAGCGAAGATATTCCTTGGTAAAGGGTATGCCCTTTTCGTGGCATGCAAGCATTGAATAATACATATATCCAAGGATACTTTCCATGTAATTCTTCTTACGGAAAGCCTCAACCTTTCCCCAAAATTCACCGGGTGTCATACCAAGGTTAGGAATGAAAGTATAGTTCTGCATGTCCTGATCTGCGAGTGTCTTATCAAAATCGTACATAAGTGCTATAGTCGGCTTCTTCTTCATATAAACTCCTTATCTGCCACATATCGGCTTACTCGTTTGCTTTATTTTATCATATTTCCTAAAAAAAGTCAACTCGCTCCGCAAAATGGCGGAGCGAGCTTGCATTTTTTACCTTTTAATAGTTTTAGACAGCTTCGTTTTCCTTTTCGTCTGTTTTCTTTTCGATGTTTTTCTCCGCCTCTTTATCAGCCTCCGCCTCTGCGTGTGCAGCATGCTTCATCTCAAAGTGGATAAGTATACTCATAAGAGATCTCAAAAGAATTACCGCACCGAGCACATAAAGCTCATCCATATCCTGGATAAGCACTGTCTTAAGTATCTCTGCACCAAGCTTAAACTCAAGACCCGTAGCAAGACCTTTTGCAAGATCGCTCTGAATGTGAAGATGCTTGTGCATAAAAGCATTCTGGATATACTCCCAGAACGAATGAATAGCAGACCATACAACGATCAATATTCCCATTATCTCAAGAGCTGAAATAATCGTCGGAAGAATAGTTTCTATGATATGATGTAACATTTCATTTTCCTTTCTGAAAGAGAAAATATATTTCAAGCGTCTATTATTATATCACAATATTCCAAAATGTCAAGTAAATCTCCATTTTTCTTTTTTATCACTCAATAATTCCCCGCTATGTGACAATTGCGAGATATTTTTGAAGAAAAACAAAATATATACCACATGATTTGAAGCGAACCTGCAATTATACGTTTTTTAGAAAGATGCAAAATCGCGTGGTTTTCATTTTCTACCCCATTTTTTAGGTAATTTGTATTCCGAATGACGAAAAGACTATTGATAAAGACAGACTGACTACCTACAAAAAACAGACTGACTATCGGTAAGGGCAAGCTGACTATTAGTAGGGTTAAGTTGACCATTGGTAAGGACAAATACGGCATTCGGTAACCAATAAACGGTAACAGCTAACCCAAAACCGGTATACCCCATACCAAAAACCGGTATACCCCATACCAAAAACCAACCACAGAAATAATAGTAGTAAAATATAATACATAATATAGTACATATTATAGCATTACGAAAGCGCATACGCGCGAGGCGGCTGATGCCGCATTAACAAAAAAGGTGTTTTTGTTTTATTCAAGTCCAGCAGCGCAGCGTCTTTCGTGTTCTTTTATTTTTTCATAAAGATTTCTGTTTCTGTTTCTATTTCTGTTTTCAGGCGCAAACTTATCGCAGGTAGGGAGAGCATCGGGGTTAATATGATAAACCGTTCTCTTGATCTTTCCGTCCTGCTCGTAATACCTCAAAATAAGATTCTTCTTTAGAAGTGAATCTAAAGCTCTGTCAATTGTCTTTTTACTAACATTAGTCCACGACTGCATCAGTTTTCTCGAGCCCGAATAATAAGCCACGTAATTTATATGCATAGTAAATATCATTGCATATACGAGAAGTTCTGTATTCGCGAGCTTAAAATCTCCAAGCATAAAGTCCCATATCTTCAAATAAGTTAATCCCCTTGTCATTTCTGTGCTTTTGTCATCGCGGAACTCAAAAGCAGTTTTTCGACCCATATATTCCATTTTTTTCTCCTTGATTTTAAAAATATTCGGAAAACCCAGCTATCGCGATTCGCCTTCATCTTCCGTGATTCAATTATAAATTATTGTGGGGCATTTGTAAGTAGAGTACCCTTCCAAAAAATCCTGTCATATCCTGTCATACGGTTGTTAAATATAAACAAAAAATGCCCCGTTTTCAAGGGGCGAAAAATCTGTAGGGGTATTTTGTATGAACGCGAATGCATTTATATCGCTTGCCCAAGGCAAATTTCGCGTTTGCAAGGCAAATTTTATTTGCTAATCGAAGACAACACGACTAATGACACAAGATACCGCAAGCGATATGCGCTTTCGTCTGCGATGCATTGCGTAAAAGAAACCTCATCCGTCTTTTGCTTCGCAAAATCCACCTTCCCAAAAGGGGAAGGTTTACCTTGACCTTCCCCTTTGGGGAAGGTGGCACGAGCCTTGCGAGTGACGGATGAGGTTGCCACATTCAAATTATTCTCAAATTAAAAAGCGACTCATAAGAGCCGCTTTTGTTAATATTTGTTTGCTTATTTTAGGTTTTATTATTAATGAATTGGCAACAATCCGCCATGCGATTAGTTTATCTTAGGAAGGCTTGCAGCCGCAACAGACTGACCTACTCTTCTTGCCTTCTCATCGGGAATGTTGAGTTTAACCTTTTCATTCAGCTCGGGGAACTCTGCCGCAAGAGCTTCTTTTGCCTTTGCAAGGAGGATCTCACCGCCCTTGCCGGAGGTAACTCTACCCATGATAAGAACCTCGCGGATGTCGTAGAACTCACAATAGTAAGCAATGGTATAGCCGAAGTATACGCCGATGGTCTCATAGATAGCCTTTGCTCTCTCGTCACCCTCTGCCATAAGGTTCTGAACTACCTTAAGCTTTTCTGCGGGAGAAAGGCTCTCGTCAAGCTCGATACCTGCATAGGGCGCAAGTTTGATTACACCATCCTGGGAGAAGTACTTAACGCCGCAGCCGTAGGCACCCGACCACTCGTCAACCATAGCGTCCTTGTTGAAGTCAACAGGAGCGAATGCAAGCTCGTTGAGCCAGCCTGTGATGTTGCCGTCCATATCAACGTATCCTGCCGCCTCGGAAGTACCCATTGCGATACCGAGTACGCCGTTCTCGTTAAGGCTCATTGCACCTGCAAGAGCGGTAACGTCACCGTCGTTGGCAACCTCGATCGGAATATTCTCACCGATCTCGCGAGCAACGTCTATGTACATATTCTTTACGTGCTTTTCAAAGTCCTCGTCACCAACCTTGATGAAGAGGGATGCAACCATTATCTTGTTGTCGATATAGACGCCTGCGGAGGAAACACCGATAGCGTCGACTCTCGGCATATGAGAAGCCGCGGTCTTCATTGCACTCAAGATGCCCTCGTAGTGGTAAGAAGGATCGGAGTTAAGCTTGGGGAACCAAACGACCTCCTCAGAGTATACGGTCTCACCGTCGATAACCGCACTTACCTTTCTGTCGGATCCGCCCGCATCAAAGCCGATACGGCATCCGTCAAGATGTCTGCCAACGGGAGCTGCAGAGGACTTATCCTCGGGGGCGTGTGCAAGATCTGTCACGATAACCTCGAACTTTTCCTCGTAAACTCTCTCCATAAAGCGCACGTCGAAATCTCTCGTACCGCCGTAAGAGTAGGTTCTCTTGAGGTAGTCGCCAACCTGCTCACTACCTGCGATAATGAGCTTGTAGCCGCCTGCTACCCAAAGAAGAGTCTTTGCGATTCTGTCGATGAAGGCGTTGTTCTCCTCGTCGTGGCCTGTGCCATCCTTGTAAATTCTGGTCTTATAAACGGTGGTATAGCCCTTGTTTCTTTCTGCCGCAATAACAATGTCCTGACCGTTTTCCTTAGTGCCCTCGCGCATTTCTCTGCACACAAGAGCCATCGGCGCAAAACCTGCGTCGAGCTTTGCCTGAACCTTAAGCTTCATATTTTACCTTACCTCCAATAATGGTTTTTCTTACGTTGAATTCATTGTCAAGGAGTACAATATCTGCATCCTTGCCGAGTTGGATAGATCCCTTCTTGTCCGCAATGCCGAGAGTGGTAGCCGGATTAAGAGATGCGCAGTTTACGCACTCACAAAGCGGAATCTTAGAGTTGGTGTATACGTTCCAAACGCCCTTATTGAGCTTCAGCACGCTGCCCGCGATAGTTCCGTCTTCAAGACGGCACAGGTCGTTCTTGTATATAATCTTTGCTCCGCCGAGAGTGTACTCTCCTTCGGGAAGTCCGCCTGCAGGAAGACAGTCGGTGATAAGACAGAGCTTTCTGCCCTTGAGCTTGTATACAGTGTCAAAGAGTGCTGCGTTTACGTGATGGGTGTCTACGATAAGCTCGGTTGAAACCTCGTCAGAGTTTAGAGCCGCGCCGACAACTCCGGGGCCTCTGTGAGTGAGGGGAGTCATAGCGTTAAAGAGGTGGGTTGCGTGTCTTACACCTGCCTTTACGCCTGCTATTGCAGTATCATAATCAGCCGAGGTATGACCCATGGAAACAACAACGTCAGTCTCGGTCGTGATTCTCTTGATAGCGGAGAAATCAGCATCGTCCTCCTCAGGTGCAAGTGTGATAACTCTGATAACGTCGGCGTATGCCTTAACGAAATCTGCATCGGGCTTGAGAATGTACCTGGGGTCCTGCGCGCCCTTCTTGGATTCCGAGATGAAGGGGCCCTCGGCGTGCACGCCAAGAATCTGTGTACCGTCGAACTCGGGAGTTCTCGACTCCGCCATAAGCGCACGTACGGACTGAATAGCGCCCTTGATAACCTCCATATCCACCGTCATCGTGGTGGGGAGATAGCCTACAACGCCGTTTTCAAGAAGGCCTTTGGAGATAATTCTGATACTTTCCTCAGATGCGTCGCAAACGTCCTTTCCAAGATATCCGTGTATGTGAAGCTCGATAAAGCCAGGGGAAACGTATCCGCCCTCGGCATCTATCACAGATACATCCGCAGGGATCTCGGACTCGTCAACAATTCCCTCGATCTTGTCGGTAATGAGTAATGCTTTACCAAGCACGATTTCATCTTCAAGTATAATTTTTCCGTTTTTGATTGCTATCATAATATACCTCGCAAAATATTTCTTTCAAATACGGTTTTCGAACGGAAACCCTATCCGTCCATTTTAATATTACCACAGTAATCTACATATGTCAAGATAAATATTTAAAGAGCAAGAGTAAAAGGAGAATAATTCCTTCCATTCTTGCTCTCTATTCATTGCAAGTGAACAATATGCAATTTCTCTTATTGAAAATAAATGTTTTTACACTATGTGCTTACTTACCACGGACGGATGAAGTCGTCGCAAAGGTATCTTGCGAGTGCCTCAAGATAGAAGTAGTCGGCATAGGGTGCGCATTCCTCGATGGCAATGCCCTGAGGCTTTGCGTGAGTCACGCTATGAATAAGACCGTCGTACTCCGCACCGATATCGCCGGTATAGTGATCGATAAGCTCTTCCATTATCTGTGCTGCCGCACTTTCATACACAATGCGCTGTGCTGAGCCCTCGGGAAGCTGCTCTGCCATATCAAGCATTCCGCACACAGCAATTGCCGCAGCAGAAGCATCGCGAGGCTCACCCGAGCCTGTCGTGAAGGTATAGTCCCAATAAGGAATGAGATCCTCGGGCAGATTGTTAAGCATATAGTAGGTAACGTCACGCTGAGCGTTCATTATTTTTTCGTTATTTGTATATGAGTTAGCAATGGAAAAACCATACACGCCCCAGGAGTGACCGCGCGACCAACAGGACTCGTCGGCATATCCCTGCCAGGTTACACCGTAAAGAGGCTCAGCAGTCTTGGTATCAAACTGATAGTGATGATAGGTCGATCCGTCATCACGCACAAGTAGATCTACACTCGTCAATGTGTGGTCGATTGCGGCAGACATATAGTCGGCATTACCGTAGTAATCGCCCGCCCAGAAGAAGAGTGAGGCGTTCATCTGCGAGTCTATCATAGTGCGGAATCCATCCTTGTTGTTCCAACTGAAAGCACGGATAATGAACTTTCCCTCTTTGCTATAGCTTGTTTTGTAGTAATAATCCACGGCGTTGGCTGCAGCATTCTTTGCGCTCTCCGATCCGAGTATCTTATATGCACCGACACAGGATGGAACAAAGGCAAATCCTACGTCGTGATCACCCATACCAACGCGATTGTTTACACGATAAATGAAGGTATCAAGAAGCTGCTCGGATGCCTCGGCAAATTTCTCATCGCCCGTGAGCTGATACGCCATAAGGTAAGAACCCATATACATTCCCGCTGTCCAGTTATTGTTCTTGCCGTATACGTACTGATAATTTGTGGACGAAGTTGCGGGGATGTTGCTACCGCCTTCAAGATAGAGCGTGTAAAGTTTTTCGGTTGCGGCAGCGGCTGCAGCCTCAAGCTTTGCGCTATCTATGGTGTATGCTGTCTTAAATCTCTCGGGTACGTTTATCGCGGCAAGCTCTGCGCTTACGTCTTCCTCATTTTTATCGTTTGTATCATCCTTGCCCTCGGTGTCGTCCTTGTCTGTCGTATCATCGGTATCGCCTACAGGGCCGCTTGCATCAACATCGTCATCGCCAAAGTGAAGGATGGAATCGCATGACGTTAAAAATATCTGACAAATGAGAGTAAGCAAAAGAAGCAGTACGATTGTTTTTTTCATAGTCGTATTCCTTTCAAAATTATATAAGGAAAATTCAGAAACCGGCTACAGCAATTCGCCAAAAGCCGTGGGATAGTCATTATCGTAGTGACTTTTTAAGGCAAATAGTGCCTATCCGTGTTAAATTACGATGAAGGCACAGGAGCCGGGAGCGATCTGTATACTGCCCGATACTTCCTTGCCGTTAAGTGCGGGAAGCTCGTTATTCTCGCCGAGAGTAAGAGGCACGCTGTTGAGATACATAACCTTGCTTCTCATATTTCCGTTACCGGAAAGCTCGTAAAGCACGCCGTCCTTAGGAAGCTCAAGGGTGGTTATGTCGGTGAGAGAATTATTGATAACGAGGTATGCGTATCCGTCCTTGCCGTCCTTTCTCGAATGGCAGTAAACGTGAGCGCCCTCTACGTTGGGGTTCTCACACGCGTATGCAACATTACCCATAATTCTCGTCCAGAGGAGGACTGCAAAGTAGTTGGGACGGGGGTCGAACGTGCCGTGCTGAAGGAAGCCGTAGTCACTCGATGCGAGCGTGTTGTGGAAGATGACGCCGTTGGTAAGAGTACAGAAGCTGCCAAGCTCGTTGAGTGTACGGAGCACGTCGAGATAGGTGGAAGCCCAGGTATCTCCTCCTCCGCCTGCGTCACCGGACTCGGTAACCCACATCTCAGCGCCGGAAACGTACTTGTCGCGCGCGGGAATGTTCATATAGCAGATGCCGGGAGCAACCTGAAGATAAGCATCGGTATGAGCCGCCTCTGCCGGCCAGTGACCTCCCGGAACCATAGATGCAATTCTCTCGGAGATACCGTTGTAGTAATGGTAGGAATAAACATCCATGGGAACCTCAGCTCCACGCATAAGATCGTGGACGGTACCGAGCTTCATCATATTTCCAAGGCCTGCGCCCATAGTACCGAGTGAATCTGTGCTTGCATCCTCATCCGTCATACCCGTGTTACAAGGACCGACTATAAGACAGTCGGGATAATTTTCTCTAACCCACTTATTTGCGATATCCTGATCGCGGACATAATCTGCAAAATCGTAACCGATGGGTGCGCCTGACATCTGGAGCATATTAGGCTCGTTCATAAACTCGAAGGCATCGATCTTGCCGCCAAGCTCGTCGGTAAGAGCAAAGAGCTTCTTGATCTGAGTGAGGTCAAGAGGACCGCCCTCCTTATGGTCACCCGCGCAGTTGCTCGCGGAGACGAGGAGCTTAGCGTCTACTGCCTTGACAAAGTTAAGGATATTTGCCCACTGCTCACGGGTGAGAATGCTCTGATATCCCTCGGGAGCCTTGCCGCCGGTCGTACCGTCGAAATCGTAGTAAGTCTTGGTTGCCCAAGTGCCCGAAACACGTACCCACACAGAGCCAAAAGCCTTTGCAAGAGAGATGAGCTTCTCGCTGGTGGTATCGATGGGCGGGTAATACTGCATAAGTCCTGCCATTGCAGTGTGGTTGGTGAAGCCTTCAAGCTTTGGGAACTCCTCAGTACCTGCGATCTGTCCTTCTGTATATGCCTTCCAGAACGTGCCGCCCGTAACCTCGGTCATCTCTACGTTGTAGGACATAAGGCGGGGGTTGATGTCACGGATCTTGGTAAGGCCGCTGTTTACAAGCTTAATATTGTGTGCCATAATAATATTCTCCTTTAGTTTTACTTATAAGTATATTTTATCATACAGTAAAATAACGTGTCAAGAAGTATTTTGTTACAAATGTTTTAATCTGTCTTGAAAGAAAAATAAAAAGATGATATAATAGCGTTGTGTATTAAAACGTCGCACACAGTGCGGCATATCACGGCATCGCAGAGCGATGCACGTAATATAGAACGCATTCGCGTTCGTGATATAGACACACAAAGTGTGTCGAGATGCGCTCGCTACCGCGAGCGTGAAAGGAGAACCCAGCCATGACAAACGAGCAAAGACTAAAGAATCTCTCCGTACCGACAGATGTGGTCGACGTAGTGATCGATACCGATGCGTGCAACGAGGTAGATGATCAATTCGCCATCAGTTATCTCTTAAAATCGACAGAAAAACTCAACACGGTTGCCATCTATGCCGCTCCCTACTCCTTCCCGGGCAAGGCAACAACAGCCGAGGGAATGGAGAGAAGCTACAGGGAGATACTGAAGCTATTAGAGCTTGCGAATGAGGATAAGCCCGCCTATCGCGGCGCAGATAAATACCTACCCGATAAGGATATGCCCGTGATCTCGGATGCTGTGCGCGACCTATGCGAAAGGGTGGAAAGCTACTCACCCGAGAAGCCCTTATACATCGTGGCGATAGGTGCGCTGACGAATATTGCCTCTGCCCTGCTCCTCTCGGAAAAGGTGAAGGAAAACACTGTGGTAGTATGGCTAGGCGGACACGGTCACGATCTCGGATGGACGGACGAGTTCAATATGCGGCAAGACCTCGCAGCAACGAGGATAGTTACGACCTCGGGTGTGCCCTTTGTACAGATCCCCTGCGAATGTGTGGCAAGTACATTTGCAATTTCCGGCCCGGAGCTCAGAGAATATCTCGTAGGTAAAAACCCCTTGGCAGACTACCTTGCAAACAATATTCTTTCCGCGCAGAAAAACGCGGGAAATGCAAAATGGGCGAGGATTCTTTGGGACGTGTGCGCCGTGGGTTGGCTGCTTAACGATGACTCACGCTTTATGCTTTCAAGGGTGATGCCGACATATACACCGACGGATGACTTTAAGTATGAACTAAAGGACGGTGCGCCCGAGTCAAATTACGTCTTTTGGATAAACCGCACCGCACTTATGACTGATCTTGTTGATAAGCTCACGAGGTGAGCAAAACGCTCGGTGTAACCGAGCATTTCACGAACGCGAATGCGTTCTATCTCACAGCATCGCAGAGCGATGCTTATCTCACCTACGGTGACGTAAATACTACTACAACGGAGAAACAAAAAAATGAACGAAAAAGAACTAAGAGAAATAAAAAGACGATTCAGACCCGACAAAAGCAATATACCGAACATTATCGGCTGCTTTATAAACGGTGAAGGACAAATTATATCCCGTTTTTCACAGTCGATACTCCTCTCGGAAAACGATGAGAGCGAGGCTCTGCTCTCGGTGATGAAAAAGACGCTTTCCGGCTCACTCGGAACAAATCTCAATGATTTGGAGTTTTCTACCCGTGACGTCACGGATGGTGATGAGCATAAGCTGCTAATGACTCTCAGAGATTCACATCTTAAGGATGAAGGGGCGCTGTCCGATTTCTTCTCCCGTATTGCCGAGTCTGTACATATGGAATCAAATTATGTTGTGCTTTTAGCCAACGATATCTATGACGTATATACCAAGGAAAATGACGAGGAAAGTGGTTCATCAACCACCTTCAACTATATCGTGTGCGCTATCTGCCCCCTAAAGGATGCGGCGGAGGGGCTCTTCTTCCGCGAGTCGGACAGACTCTTCCACTCGGTGACGGCTAACGCCATTCTCACTCGCCCCGTCCTTGGCTTTATGTTCCCCACCTTTGACGACAGAGCGGCTAATATTTACCACGCCCTCCTATATACCAAGGATATTTCCACATCTTCGCCCGATTTTGTCGCGAGAATTTTCGGCAAGGATGCACCCATGCCGGCAAAGGTGCAGAAGTCTACATTCAACTACTGTCTTAAGGAAGCGCTCGGCGAGGAATGCTCGCTTGAGGTCGTACGCTCGGTAAG